>JALZBG010000016.1 GCA_030947645.1 Vulcanimicrobiota bacterium
ACGACCAGCTGCTCCATATAGCGCAGTTCCCATCCGGCTTGCGCGAGGTCCAGTGCCAGCAGCGATTCCTCAGCGCCAATGTGAAAGCGGTGATGATACCCGCCCACCTGGAGGAAGGCGTTTCTGCGCATTACGCAAGCGCCGCCTAGAAAAAAAGCGATGGAGCCATCATCGCTTTTTGCCATCTCGCGGCATGCAGGATCTAATCGGTGCTCATCGCCCACGACCATGCGGGCATTCAGGACGGCGAGCCGGGGATGTTCGCGTAACACCTGCAGAGCGCGGGTCAGCGCTCCTGGAGTCCACCAGCCGTCATCATCACAAAAGGCGATAAACGGTGTTTGCACCGCACGCACGGCGATGGTGCGGGCCGCTGCGCCGATGTTTTTTGGCAACCTAACGACGCGCACATCGGGGTAGTGCGCTTGAACCGTAGCAGCGGTGTTGTCGTTGCATCCGTTATCTACCACGACGATCGGCAAAGCTTCTGGTAAGGTGGTCAAGTGACCGAGAGTTCGAAGAAGCACGGCGCAGCGGTTGTAGGTGGCAATAACGATGGCGCAATCGTTCATTGTTTAGATTCTCGCTCGAAGACACCGAGCCGGTACGTTTCGGCGTTGAAGTCGTTCCCGTGCCCGCAAACGTTTCGTAACACCATCAACCATCGGGACTTCGGAAGCGATGTAGATCGACGACTGAAAGGTAAAAACCAACCTTGCACAACCCGGACGCTCATGCCGAGTGAGCCATGGTCATGGGAGACAAACGTTAATCTACATCGCCTCCCGCACCTACCGCGTCGATCCGGTTTGCGGCTCTCTTACCGCGGGTACACGACAGCCTGGTCAAAATACGTTAGGAGAAGATGATGAACCGAGAAGATCTCAATGACACCTCAGCGCGGCCCGACGACGATCTGGGCACGGCAGACCTGGACGACGAAGATTTGGAGGATGAGGAAAACGGCGGCGTAAGCGGCCGCAGCGGCCTGGGTGCACCCGGGGGTGCTAGCCGCGACTTGGGCATGCCTGGTGCGGGTTCAAGCGGTGTTCTTGATGACGCAGACTTGGGAGACGAAAACACGGACACCGAGTAGCGCATGCCACCCGCCCGTTTGCGCGCGGAAAAAGCGGGTACACGATATTTCCGGCCGTTATAGGAGTCTAGCATGGAAAGAAATTCAAGGGATGACCGCGAGCCAATGAGCCGCGAGTTGGACGATACTTCGGACAATGAGAGCGAACGTGAGGGCATAGAGGATTTGGGCGCAGGATTAACAGGCGGAAAAAATGCTTCCCCCGGCATGGGTGCGGGCGGTGGACTTGGCTCAGACATCCGCAAGGGTGAGGGTAGTGGGGGCACGGCCAACAGCAATATGGGCGTTGGTGTCGGTATGGCTTCAGGCACTGCGGGGGGCCCCAGTGCCGCTGAACGCCGAAATGATCCTGACCTTGAGGACGAAACTCTCGACAACGGATAGCCGTTGAACGCCAAAAGTTGAAGAGCCCGGCAGACCACCGGGCTCTTGGTTTTGTCCAGCTCAAGGCCGTCAATCGAGCAGAGGCCCGCCCGACGGGAGACTAGCGCCGACGTTGCCTTAACCGTACGCCTCGTGTATACTAAATGTCTGTGTCCCCGAGCTTTTGAGAGCAAACGGCATGGGTTCGACCGGTGTTGACCCCTCGTTTGTTATGGCATTTTCGGGGCGCTGCCTTGCCGCCTCGCGCCGAACCGCGGCAATGTTACCCGGGGCGGCGATAGTCTTGCCCGGAGCCGTGGTCTTGGAGCGTAAGTGAATTTAATCGACGTCAACAATTTTGATGCCATGCGGATTGGCCTGGCTTCGCCCGAGCAGATTCGCGCTTGGTCTTTCGGTGAGGTGAAAAAGCCGGAAACGATCAACTATCGTACGCTCAAACCCGAGCGCGATGGGCTGTTCTGCGAAAAGATCTTCGGGCCGACCAAAGATTGGGAGTGCCACTGCGGCAAATACAAACGCATACGCTTTAAGGGCATGATTTGCGATCGCTGCGGCGTCGAGATCACGCGCGCCAAGGTGCGGCGCGAGCGAATGGGCCACATCGAGCTCGCGACGCCCGTTTCACATATTTGGTACTTCAAAGGGGTGCCTTCGCGCATCGGCATCTTGCTCGACATGTCGCCGCGGCAGCTCGAAAAAGTCATTTATTTCGCCGCTTACAACGTAATTGATCCGGGAGCGACCCCGCTCACCAAGCGTGAAGTGCTCACAGAGCAAAAGTACCGCGAATCGCGTGAGAAGTTCGGGACATCCTTTAAGGCAGGCATGGGGGCAGAGGCCATCCGCGAGTTGCTTCGCGACTTGAACCTGCGCAAACTTCAAGACGATCTTCGCCGCGAATTTAAGGAAACGACCGGACAAAAACGTCTCAAAGCGATTAAGCGTCTGGAAGTCGTTGAAGCCTTTTTAACCTCAGGCAACAAGCCGGAGTGGATGGTCCTTGCGGCTGTTCCCGTAATCGCGCCGGAACTTCGTCCCATGGTGCAGCTCGATGGCGGGCGGTTCGCAACCTCCGACCTCAACGACCTCTACCGCCGTGTCATCAACCGCAACAACCGGCTCAAACGGCTGCTCGAATTAAGCGCACCCGAAATCATCATCAAAAACGAAAAGCGCATGCTGCAAGAAGCGGTGGATGCGCTGATCGACAACGGCCGTCGGGGACGGCCGGTGACGGGGCCCAACAACCGGCCCTTAAAGTCGCTCTCCGACATCTTAAAAGGAAAGCAAGGCCGTTTCCGTCAGAACTTGCTTGGTAAACGGGTCGACTATTCGGGCCGTTCGGTGATCGTCGTGGGGCCCAACCTCAAACTGCATCAATGCGGTTTGCCCAAAGAAATGGCGCTCGAGCTGTTCAAACCGTTTGTTATGAAGAAGCTCGTCGACCGCGGACAAGCGCATAACATCAAAAGCGCGAAGCGCATGGTTGAACGGGTGCGTCCGGAAGTCTGGGACGTGCTCGACGAAGTGATTCGCGAGCATCCGGTGCTGCTTAACCGAGCCCCAACGCTTCATCGTCTCGGTATTCAGGCCTTCGAGCCCGTGCTAGTTGAAGGTAAGGCGATCCATTTGCATCCGCTCGTGTGCACGCCGTACAACGCCGACTTCGACGGCGATCAGATGGCCGTGCATCTTCCTTTAAGTGCGGGCGCACAAGCCGAAGCGCGCATTTTGATGTTGTCATCAAACAACATTTTGCAGCCCTCGTTCGGCCAGCCGGTTTCGATTCCGACCCAAGACATGGTCCTGGGGTTGTATTACCTGACGTTCCAACGCGACGAATACACGGGACCGGCAAAGGGCGAACTGATCGACGACTACGAGAACAAAGTTCGGCCGCCCGCGAACGGTAAAGTAGCGAAGTCTAAGAAGGGCGCTACCGACGGTGTCATGCCGAGCTCGTCGAAGCATGGACCGAAGGCTGATGGTGAGACTGGGGAGCGTCTCGCCGTCTTTGCCAGCGCGCAAGAAGCCTTGATGGCGTATGAATCGCACCAAGTCGGGTTGCAGCAGTGGATAAATCTTCGCTGGAACGGCGAATTGCTGCGGACGACCGTGGGCCGCGCCATCTTTAACCTGGCGTATCCCGAGGGCTGGGACCAGCCGTACATGAACCACATCCTCGACAAAAGTGCACTCAACAAAATGATCACGGAGTGCTATCGCAAGTACGGCAACGCGCAGACAGCCTTGTTCCTGGATGCAATCAAAGATCTCGGCTTCCACTACGCGACGCAATCCGGTACGACCGTTTCGATGAACGACATCATCGTGCCCGATGAAAAATACGATATTCTCGGCAAAGCGCAGGGGGAAGTCGACGATCTGCATAGCCTGTTCAATCAAGGTTTTATCTCACACGACGAGCAGTACAACAAGACGATCGACGTGTGGTCGAAGGCCAGCGACGAGGTGACGCGCGCGATGCAAGCCGCGCAGAATCCGCTTAACCCGGTCTTCATGATGGCCACCTCGGGCGCGCGAGGCTCCATTTCCCAGGTCAAACAGCTCGGTGGCATGCGCGGACTGATGTCCGACCCCTCAGGCCGTATTTTGGAGATTCCCGTGAAGGCTTCCTTAAAAGAGGGCCTCACGGTGTTGGAATACTTCATCTCGACGCACGGGGCGCGAAAAGGGCTCGCGGATACGGCGCTGCGCACCGCCGACTCAGGGTACCTGACGCGCCGTCTGGTTGACGTCGCGCAAGATGTCATCATCCGCGAAGAAGACTGCGGTACGCCTAGCGGCATTACGGTTAGCGACATTCGGGTCGGCAAAGAAACTATCGAACCGTTGATCGAGCGCATTATCGGCCGCCGAGCCGCTGCGGACATCAAAGATCCTGAAAAACCGCGGGGCGCGAAACTCGTCAACCGTGACGAAGAAATCGATGAAGAAAAGGCCAAGGCAATTATCGCCGCCGGCATCGGCGAGGTAAAAATTCGTTCGGTTCTGACCTGCCAGGCGCGCTACGGCGTATGCTCCATGTGCTACGGCCGCAATCTTGCGACCGGGCATAAGGTGGACATCGGTGAAGCCGTCGGCATCATTGCGGCGCAATCGATCGGCGAGCCGGGCACGCAGCTCACGCTGCGCACCTTCCACACCGGTGGCGTCGCGACGGAAGACATCATCACCGGTCTGCCACGCGTTGAAGAAATCTTCGAAGCGCGCAAACCTAAAGGCCAAGCCGTGATGAGTGAAGTGAACGGCACCGTCAAGCTGGGTGAAGAGAAAAATAAGCGCGTGTTGATCGTGACCGATAGTTCGGGAGAAGAGCATGAGTACGACGTGCCCTACGGCACGCACTTGCTGGTACATGAAGGCGACAGCGTTCTCGCTGGTGGCCAGCTCAACGAAGGGAGCTTGAATCCGCACGACGTTCTGCGTATCAAAGGCGAAACGGCGCTGCAAAACTATTTGGTGCAAGAAGTGCAGAAGGTGTACCGCTCGCAGGGCGTCGACATTAACGACAAGCACATTGAAACGATCGTTCGTTCGATGCTGCGCAAGCGCAAGATCGTGGATGGCGGCGACACGCGCATGCTACCCGGGCAGCTCGTGGAGACGTCGTTCTTCGAAGAGCAGAACGAAAAGATGAGCAAAGAAGGCGGCAAGAAGGCAGAAGGCAATCCAGTGCTGCTAGGTGTGACCAAGGCTTCACTCGCCACGGAATCGTTCTTGTCGGCGGCAAGCTTTCAAGAAACGACGCGCGTGCTCACCGATGCCGCGATCAAAGGCAAACACGATCCGCTGCTGGGACTCAAAGAGAATGTCATCATCGGCAAACTCATTCCGGCGGGTACAGGGATGTCGCGCTACCGCAATCTTGACATCATGCCCGAAGGCCAAGACCTGGACGAAGAAGGGCGCCCGAAAGGTCGCTTCGAGGATATCTTCGATGGTCTATCGGCCGATGATGCAGCACTTGCGGAAATCGTGGGGAGCAACGGCGACGGGATGAACAAACTTGTCAGTGCTTACGATCGCGGGCGTCCCGAAGCAACGGTGCACTATGAAGGCGAGTACGACGAACATGTCGCCGTCAACGCCCCGCCAAAACGCACGCAGTACGACCGTCAAGTTAAAGGCATCAACCCAGAAGACTTATAGCTGTCTTGTCATGCTGAGCATGTCGAAGCATCCTGGGCTAAATGTGTGACTTAAGATAGTATCACCCTTGAGCCCGTCGAAGAGCGCTCTTATAGAAGCCTGCGCTACCAACAGGAGCCCCGCCGAAAGGCGGGTGTCCTGTTTTTGTCCGGACTAAGAGACGGTAGTTGCCGCAATCCGAGGTGTACGTCGTCGCGGCGGCATGAAGGCATAAATCGGGAAGCCTAAAAAATCGCCCCGTGGCAGTGAAGCCCCAAACGTTCGGTGATGGCCTTAAGCGTGCGCTTCCAACGGGCACAGTTACTTTTTTATTTTCAGACATCGAAGGCAGTACTCAACGTTGGGAGGCGCACCGTGAAGCGATGGCCTCGGCGGTCGCGCGCCATGAGGCGCTCATCAAAGCAGCCTTCGAAAAGCATGGAGGTTTCGTATTCAAGACTGTAGGTGATGCGTTCTGCGTTGTGTTCGCAAGGGCCCCCGACGCAGTTGCAGCAGCTATCGACGCTCAGCGGGAAATCATCGCCGAAGATTGGGTTGCTATTGGTGGCTTGCGCGTGCGAATGGCGCTTCACACCGGCAACGTCGATGAACGAAATGGCGACTACTTCGGACCAGCGGTGAACCGCGTTTCACGTTTGCTCTCGATCGGTTACGGTGGGCAAGTTTTGGTTTCCGGTGTCACAACGGATTTAGTTCAAGGCCAATTGCCGCCGCAAACCCGCTTGCACGATCTTGGCGCTCACCGCCTTAAGGACTTGGCATTCCCGGAGCAAGTCTACCAGCTGCAAGCACCCGACCTGGAACGGGAATTTCCCCCTCTCCGCTCTCTGGGAGCGCTGCCCAACAATCTACCGCTTCAGCTAACGAGTTTCGTGGGCCGTGAGAGAGAAACGGCAGAAATTGAGCAGCTACTGAAACGGTCGCGACTGGTAACATTGGTTGGCTCGGGAGGAGTTGGGAAGACCCGTACCTCGCTACAGGTGGCCGCGGATTTCCTTGACATCTACGAAGACGGTGTATGGTTCATTGAGCTCGCGCCGCTTACCGATCCCGAGCGTATTCCCACGGCGATTGCCACCGCCGCCGGCGTTTCGGTCGCCCCAAATCAGCGGCCGCTCGATGCAATTCTCGCTCACTTCCGTGAAAGCCGCGCACTCCTGGTTTTCGACAACTGCGAACACGTTGTCGAAAACGCCGCAAAGGTTATTGATGAGCTCTTGCATGGCTGCCCACGGGTGACCGTGATGGCAAGCAGCAGAGAGGGGCTTGGCATTGCAGGTGAATCGGTATACCGTATGCCTTCGCTGCGAGTTCCTGCGACCAATGAGACCGTCGCGTCATCGGATGCGCCGGAGTACGGCGCCATCGCGCTGTTTTCGGAGCGAGCGGCCGCGGTGTCCAGTTTTACCCTGACCGATGCGAATGTTGCTGTTGTGGCAGATGTTTGCCGTCGCCTTGACGGTATTGCGCTCGCCATCGAACTTGCTGCACCGCGTCTCAAGATCTTAAGTGTCGAGGAACTTTCAAAACGGCTCAACGATCGGTTCAGAATTCTAACAGGCGGCAGCCGAACCGCGCTCCCACGTCAGCAAACGCTGCGCGCGTTAATTGACTGGAGCCACGATCTCCTTGCGGCAAATGAAAAGGTGCTGTTTCGCCGGCTCGGTATTTTCGTGGGCGGCTGGACGCTCGAAGCCCTTTCCGCCGTTTGCGCGGACGAGCAAATCGAGGAGTGGGAGGCCGTTGATCTCTTGCAATCGCTCGTGGAAAAGTCCCTCGTCGTGGCGGAGATTGGCGACGCGCAGCAGCGCTATCGCCTGTTGGAATCGACACGCGAATATGCAGCGGAGCGGCTGACGCAGGGAGGCGAAGCTGGTCGGGTCGCGCGGCAGCACGCGCAGTACTTTATTGATATTGCGCGTCGCGCCGACGAGAGCTACGGGCTCATTTCGCTCGAAGCGTGGATCGCGACGTATGAACTTGAACTTGATAACTTCCGTGCCGCGCTTGAATGGGCGCTCGGGAAACGAGGTGACGTCGAAGTGGCGTCGGCGCTTGCGGGCGCAATGACAATGCTCTGGCGTGTGTTCCAGATGGAGCAGGAAGGTTTGCGATGGCTCGACGCGACGTTGTTAGCCCTTGGTACGCGGGCGAACGATCCAATTTCGGCTCCGGTATGGCTTGGCATTGCGTACGTTACGGGAAACCTTTATTTAAAAGTGCGCCGGTTAGAAGCCGCGCAGCGCGCTCTTTCCCTGTATGAATTTCTCGGCGATGAGCCCTGTATCGCCGACGCTTTGACTTCCTATGGGGATGTCCTGAGGTCATTGGGGCGTGAAGAAGAAGCGGCTAGACCGTTGCGGCGTGCGTTGGCGATTGCGCAGAATCGCGCCGATCGAATACGTACAGCGCGCATCCTCGGGCGGCTTGCGATAATAGAGTCTGTTCGCAGATCGTACGACACCGCACGCGGGTATTTCGAAGAATCAAGGTCACTCTACCGCTCGGTCGGGAACGAACGCGAGCTAACCACGCTGACGTTGAACCTGGCAGAGACCGAGTTCGGTGCGGGGAATGTGGCACGTGCCGTTGAGTTAGCCGGTGAAGCGCTTTCGGTCGCGCGTGGTCTGGGGCAGGAGAGTTCGGTAACGACCCTGCTTTCGAATCTCGCCGGTTACCTCATAGCCGCCCAACGACCGCAAGAAGCGGTGCCCATTATTGCGGAAGCGATTCGGCGCACGCGCCAGCGGAAAGAGCTCGTCATCTTGACGACGTCACTCCAGCACGCGGGAATGATCGCGCTTTTGAGCGGTGATTTTTCGACCGCAGCTCACCTCGTCGGTCACGCCGACGCCGCGTTCGAAACGATAGGCTCCTCCCGAGAGCCAAATGAGTCGGCGGAACGCGAGCACATGCTTACGTCCCTGCGTGGGCATTTG
This sequence comes from Vulcanimicrobiota bacterium, assembly GCA_030947645.1. Classification (GTDB taxonomy): domain Bacteria; phylum Vulcanimicrobiota; class Vulcanimicrobiia; order Vulcanimicrobiales; family Vulcanimicrobiaceae; genus JALZBG01. The sequence goes on from JALZBG010000016.1 coordinate 8,593, forward strand.
AGCCAATCAGAAATTGAAGAGCTGATTTCCCAGGGACGCCAAATGCATGAGGATGAGGCCGTGGCGGCGGCCACCGCCGTGCTCGATCGCCAAGAGACAAACAGCGCAATAGCGGCGTTGTGATTCGAGGCTCGAACTCCCCCGCGCGACAAACCGCATGTTTTTGGAGATTGAAGGGAGCGTCTAATTCGGACGCTTAAGGCCCTAACGCAAGGGGGCGATGACGATGTTTAAACCCGTTATTCTGATCTTGGCAGCAGCACTTCTCGGTAGTCCGCTTAAAGCGGTCGCTCAAAGCGCCTCGCCGTCGCCGGCTGCCGGCCCAGCGCTGATTGTACCCTCGCCGTCGGCCGGCACTACACCCGTCCCGCCGTCGTTCTATGGTTCCGATCTGACAGCCGGGATGCTACCGGTGGGCACTCCGATTTCCATACGGTTTATCAATTGCTGCGTCACGAATCCGGGCAAAATGAGCCGGGCTAAAATTGTCTTTCAAGTACTCGAAGACGTGAAAGTAAACGGAACGCTCATCATTCCTAAGGGCCGAATGGGCTTCGCTCACTATGCACCTACTTCGACCTGTAGCGACGTCGTGGGAGTGGTGTTAGATCCGATGCACGTTGGCTTTCATGGTCGTCAACTGGTACCGTTAGCTGCTTCGATTCCAACGGCGGGCACGGCCGGAAGTGAAGTTATGCCGGTCGAGGTACGGGGCGTCAACCTGTGTGGAGAATTTGGGACGGGAAACGACAAGCAGTCCTCGCACACACTTTTTACAAGCGGACTGCCGTCCACGCCACCGGCCAAACCGTAGCTTCGCACGTGATGTCATGTTAAGCCTGTCGAAGCACGAGCCGCTCTGAAAGACAGGCTACGAGTCGGGGCCTGCGGGTCTGGCCTTTACAATTCCCATTGGTACGCGTTCCAGTTGGGAAAGAACGGTCCGCCCGTAAAGTTTTTCAACTCGGGATTGACGGCATCGATTTCCGGTTGCCAGTACATAAAAATTTGGGGCACGTCGCGGGCGAGCAACGTCTCGATCTTAGCGTACGCCGCTTTGCGAACGTTGCGGTCATAGGAGCTGACGGCTTGCGCCTGGGCGGCATCCATCTCGGCAGTACAATATCGCGACCAGTTAAAGCCGTTGGGCGGACGGGCGTTGCATGTGAATTGCGCGGAGTTATCGGGATCGAAGCCCGAACCAAAGCCGCTCAAGTCGATATCGTAGTGTCCACCACTGAGCACGCCACTCGTGCCACCGCCAAAGAGCATGGATCCTTGGTAGGTCTTAATCAATGGGTCGATGCCCACTGCGCGCAGTTGCGATTGAATGGCGACCGACATGCGCGTATCGGTTGCCGCGCCTTGTCGCAGCACGAATCGCAGCTCAAGCGGCGTCCCAGCCTTGTGCAAGATGCCTTCCGCGCCAGGCGCCCAGCCGGCTTGCGCGAGAAGTTGCTTTGCTTTGGCGGGATTGTATCGGTACGCCGGCACGGCGCGATCGTACGCCCACATGAATGATGGGATGTCCTCGGTCGCGGCGTGTGCGGCGCCGTAAGTCACTTGTTGAACAATGCTTTCCTTATCGATGGCGTAGGCGATGGCTCTCCGTACTCGGATGTCGCCGACCAGCGGACTTTCGGTATTGATCAGCATGCCGCGATACGAGTTTTGAGGCGAGATGACGTTCCTCACGCCCGGAATCGTTTTCAGTTGACTATACGACGTTTCGCTGGCGGCGTAAAACCAATCCAATTCGTGGGTTCGCATTTGGTTCACCGCCGTATTCTCGTCCGGGATGAAGTGCACCACAATTCTCGCTATCTTGGGTTTACCCAAAAAGTAGTTCGAATTGGCAACGAATTCTATATGATCACCGCGTAGCCACTTTGCCATCCGATAGGGCCCCGTCCCGACCGGGTGTGAATTAAATGGGATAGAATTCAGGTCAGCATATGAGTGCAGCAAGTGGGACGGTACGACGAAGTTGGGAGAATTCGCGCTGCTGAACAGGGTCGTCACGATAGGAGCGTAGGGTTTGCGCAAATGAAATGCGACCGTGAACCGGTCAGGCGTTTCGACGCGTTGGACCATCTCGTACCCAACCCGGCTCGACACATTATTGCGCGGGTTCATCACCTGGTTAAATGAAAAACGCACGTCGTCACTAGTGAAGGGCGCGCCATCTTGCCAGCGGACCCCTTTGCGCAGCTTGTACGTTATCGTCAGGCCATCCCGGCTAATGCCGCCGTTTTGCAGCGAGGGTACCTGTACCGCCAGGTCGGGTTGCGCGGTGCCGGTATTGTCGATGACGACCAACTGATCGTAGATTAGGCGGTCCAACATATTCTCGACCGATTCGGTGCTGAGAAGCGGGTTAAAGGAGTTGGGAGCGATGGCGGCTCCAACCTGTAGGGTTCTCCCGCTGCTGGGCTGACCGATGATAGTTTCCTTGCTGGTGCCCACATGCGTGCATCCGGCCAAAGCAAGGGCGAGCACGCTAAATACGCTTGCGACTATACGCATGCCGACGCAACGTTCACCGTAAGTCTTTTCTACGGAAACGATCGACGGCTTTCCCCATAGACCGGTCTCCTTTCACCATGCACCCTGGCTTTTATCCAGTGGCGGGCTTCTTTGCCGGAGTGCCGAAGCGTCGCTCCTGTTAGGCTTCCCGCATACAAGGAGAACGGTATGCCGAAATTTGTTATCGAACGAACGATTCCTGGAGCTGGAGAACTGTCAGGCTCCGAACTGCAGGGGATATCAGAGAAGAGTTGCGGCGTCTTGCGCGAGATGGGCCCGTCCATTCAATGGGTCGAGAGCTTTGTCACCGACAACAAGATTTATTGCATCTACAACGCTCCGGATGAAGCCGCCGTCCGCGAACACGCGAAGCGGGGTGGTTTTCCAGCCGATCAAGTGAGCCGCGTACGTTCTCGCATTGATCCTACGTCGGCGGAGCAAACGCCGGCAGCGCGCTAGATAGAACGACAACGTAGTGCCGTTAGCCACATGGGTTCTCCCTGAAGCAAATTGCTGTGCACAACCGTGCTTGACTCGGCTTTAGATTAAGGAGTAACCTGCGCTAAGGGGTGGTCGCTACTATGGGCGCATTGCGGAAGATAATCTTGACCACCTGACGGCGCTCTGCAAGACAAAAAGAGACGGTAAAAGTGTCAATCGCGCGGCGCAAGCTCGATAAATCTACACAACGCATTCAGCAGCTTCATGTTGCTGGTACTGTTGCACTGAACCTCAAGAAGTGCCGGCGACGCGACCAGTATTGCAAGTGCGCGGGCGCGGGATACAGCGACGTTGAGGCGGTTGCGGCTGAAGAGAAAATCCAGATTTCGGGCGATGTCTTCGCCGGTGGACGTTGCCATTGAGAAGAAGACGGCGTAGGCTTCTTGACCTTGGAATTTATCGACGGTTCCGACGGGAATCTCTACCCCGACGCGTTCCTTGATGTGCTTCTTGAGGCATCTCACCTGCGCATTGTAGGGCGTGACCACCATGATGTCGCTCGGCCTGACCGGTCGCGTCACACCGTCCATGTCGGTAACCGTGCCGTCGAGCAGGAGCGCAATCTCGTTGGCAATCCGCTCGGCTTCCTCCGGCGATTGCTGCTTATTGCCTTCGTGATCTATGGGAACATAGCGTAGCCCCGTTCCACTTATGCCCGCACTATCGACGCGCTGGTTGGCGCACTCCGGCGCCGCCTCCAATCGTTCATCATAGACGACATCCGACACAAACGTGCATACGTCCGGGTGCATCCGGTACGTATGCTCTAAGAAGATGCCACGTTCGGGCGGAATCGTCGCGTAGTCGCCCAGCAAGTGTTCTAACACCGAGTCGCCCACGCCGTCGAGATGCGCCCCTTGAGAAACCTGAGCCAGTTGAAGCGGGTCGCCAAGCAAAACCACGTTGCGCGCCGCCGTTCCCATCGCTAGCGCGTCGGCCAATGACACTTGACCGGCTTCATCAATGAAAAGATAATCGAGCGTCGCATTCATCCGCTCGGTGGCGAACAACCATGCGGTGCCGGCGTACAACTGAATCGCGTCGGTGGGAAACTGTTGGCTACCGCTTTCAGTAGTGATAAACGGTCGCGGCAATCGCGAAACATATTGCGATTCTTCCTCCCCCGCCGTAAATTTTTGCAAGCCGCGAAAAGTGCGACCTTCTTGAACCGCCGCGCTCTCGACTTCGTGCAACAGGTTCTGTATGGCTTTATGACTGTTCGATGTGACGCCGACCGTCTTGCCTTTCGCCATCAAATGCGTTACCAAGCGTGCGCCACTATACGTTTTTCCTGACCCCGGCGGTCCTTGAATGAAAAGGTAACTGGCGTCCAAATTCTCGACGGCGGTCTTGATGTCGGGCAAGTTGGCATCGCCGGTCTGAATTGAGGCCCCAATCGGGCGATCCCGGAGGCGGGGAACGTTGCGCAGCAAGATATCCCAGAGCGCGCAGTACTGATGTTGCTCCACGGAGCCGTCCATCACCGCACCGGCGAAGCGCATTAAGGCGGCCTCCTGTGCGTCGTGCTTGTAAGTTTTTCTCGGCACCAACGCTTGGGGAGGCGGGATATTCTTCAGCAAACGCCCGCGACGTAAACGAATCGTACCCGCGTCGTCGTCAATCTCTAGCACTTCGCCTGCCTGCTGACGGGTCGCGGGATCGAACTGTCTACCCGGCTTTAGTTTATGCTGCTGGGCCGGAAAATGCAGCGTATGAATTAAAAAATTGCCGTCGACCGTCGCTGGAATGCCGTTGGTCGAGATTTCGCCGATCGCTTCGCCGTCATTCACAAGTTCATGTGGATCGTCGTCGAAGGTGTCGCAGCGATCATAGAAAGCCCACCACACCGGCTTGACCTCGCGCGCGTGGTAGTCCAAAAGCTGCGCCAGCATCCAGCGTGCCCGCATCTTCTCAGGGAGTCGCTCGAGATCGTAGGGGTCGAAGTCTTCCGGCACATCCGCCACGAGTTGCTGCTTCATCGCATCGATGTCGGCGCGACGCTCGTTTATCTGGATAGGATCTGCTTTAATAATTTCGGTCTTGAGGGGAATCGGCGTTGCAAATTTCCGAATTGCTTCGTCGCGCAAGCGTAAGAGCCAGTCGCGCAGCAGAAGCGTCGAGCGGCAGTCCTCTTCATTGTAAAGTCGGATGTTCTCAAGAATCGTATCGTCCGGCGCGCCCGCTTCATCGCGTGTTTGGCGCCAGCGTTCAAATTCAACAATCGACTGCTCGCCCGCAGTTATTAGTGCGGCGCGGCGTTTCATGTAGTATGCCTCTAGTGTTTTCAGCTTATAGTTCGGTTGCGAGGCGCACACTGCTTGCCGCACGACGCGGTGCAAATCCACCAGTATCTCTTTGCGCAGCAGGTCGTCGCGTTCGTTTTCGCGCGTCCCGTGTCGCTGACTCAATTTCTTGATTACGGATTTTTCGTAGCTCGCGTAATGATAAATATGCAGATCGGGATACTGTTTGAGGCGCTCAGCGACAAAGTCCATGAATGCTTCGAACGCGCGCTTCTCGGCTAGCCGGTCGGTCACAGACGCCTCAACGCTGGTTTTACATCCCCACCAGACGCGATAGGGTTGATTTTTGTCTTGGGTGTAGACGCCGAACAAATACTCCAGGCCTTCGCCGATTTCGAAATACGGGTCACCCTCCATATCGAAGAAAATATCCCCGGCCGAGGGCGGCGGCAAAAGGGCGAATCCGCGTTTCGCTTCCGGTTCCACATCAAGCAGTTCATAAACGTACGGGTCTGCATCACCCCGGGCAATTCGCCGGCGCTGTTCCAGTTGAAGGCGCGCTTGACGGTTTAATTTCTCGAAGATCGGACGCGCGATCGTTTCTGGACGCTGCTCCCCGGTAGCGGTTCCCAATTCTTCCAGCGTCCTTATGCCCGCGTCGTTCAAGCGCCGCCTTTGGTATCTGGTTGCGCCGGCAACCAAACTCAAGTGGTCGTCGCGCTCCCGCTGGCCGGCGCACCCTTCGTTCCACACACACAGGCCGCAGTGGTCGACCGGGTCAGGATAGGTTTGCGTGCCGTTTCCAATATTGGCCAAGAACCGTTTCTTGACGTGCCGGTAATATGCCGAAAAATCGTTGACACGGAACGGTTCCTCGCGTCCGTCGCCCAGAATCACGTGCATGAATTCGGGTGCACAGCCCTGGATGCGTTCGACTTGTTCGCTGTAAAAGCAAAGTTGCAAGATGAAGTATGGCTTCGCTTTTCGCGCGAGCTTCGTGTCGGCCACTTCGTAGCTCCAAGCACCGAGTTTTGAAGCCGATTCCCGGCGTCTTAGAAAGTCCGCATGCCCTCGCCATCCATCGTGGAAAAACGTTGCTTGGTAAATAATGTAGACGCCATCGCGCATAGCTTTTTCGGTGGCTTCGGCTTTTTCAGCCAGGGACAGATCGGCGGAAATTTCAACGATCTGCTTGCCGTCGTCTTGCAGTTTGGACAGGTATGCAGCTTCATGCTCCTCGCCGAGCGCACTTAACAATTCGGCTTCGGGCGATTTATCGGTTGGGCGGTTGCCCTCGAAGGCGGCGCGGTAATCCAAGGACGACAAATGCTCGCACGCCAGATAATTATTCAGATCCGACGCTGAGAAAACTACTTTGCCGTCGACAACCTGCACGCAGCGCTACTCCATCCCTTAATGTGTATCGTCCTTGGGGACGATGCTTTGAGGCCGCCACGCTCACGCTGCGGGCCTTAAGCAAGAGTAAAACTTTTCCATGCCAGCCGTTTGGCATCCGAAGGGATCGGTCTGGTCGACGGCGCTCTTGAGTACTGGTGACGACCTTGGTCGTTCCATCTTTCGACAAGCTCAAGATGACATTTCCCTTCGACAAGCTGAAGATGGCAACGTCCGGCACATCGTATCGGAGCGGGCGCAGGAAACGCAACCGTTGTTCGCGCCACGGACACGCCGGCTCTGGCCATGTGACCCCGGACGTTACTCTAACTTGCCGCATGTTCAGGCAAGGATTGGTGCGCACGCCGAGGTATCTTTTCGCTAAGCGCGGTCAGGGTTTGGGAGGCGCACATTGACTTGGATGCCTTGTTCCGGTCTCGATTCAGTCGAGGACGTGGTGTGGTTACCTCGCCTGCTGCAAAAGGCGCGGCGTTGCGAAGTGACTCGTGCGAGCGGACGCAGATGGTTACTGCTACGGCGAGAACGACTACATCGATAAGCAAGTGCTGCAGTTCTTACACACGGATGACGGGATGGTCTCAGCACTAGTTAGAGATCAGCCGAGGACTCCATCGTAGCCCGTACGGTCGTCGAGCGCAGCGGACGATCGGCCGAAGAGCGGCGGGCTTTCAGCCGGCTTTTACGTCGTAAGCTCTTTGATTTCGCGCTGGTCGAAGCGGATGAAGGACGGATGCCCCCGGGCTTTAAGCGCACTCTGCTTCGCTTCGCGTACAATGGCCTGATGATGCCATTGGTCTACCTGCTGTTTGGGCGAGCCGAGCGAAAACGAGCGATGCAGCGTAGAAGCGATTCGGCAACCTAATCGTCGAACCGTACCTCACTGGTGACGATGTGGCGTATTGCAGGGTGCACTCGGCGAACCACGGTTGTTACGGCGCGTGTCAATACGGCATGATGATGCCGCCCTCGCCGAGGAACTGTTAGTACACGGCGAGAGGCTCGTCCTTCAATCCTTTGCGAATCTGTTGCCGCAACTCCGGAGTATCTGCGTGTTGGTGTGAAGATACCGCGTGCTCCGCTGCCGCCTTTACGACTTCATCTTCCGTCCCGCTGATGGTCAGGGAGCACTTTGACTCGGACGGCTGCTCGCGGCAGTCAATAATTTTGCGCTGGGCCATAACCTCTGCCTCTCTTTCGTTAAGTGGGGTTTCGATTATAGCCTACCAGCCGACTCAGCGGTAGGGGAATGCGTCGACTCATCTCACGCGATGAGGTCCGTGGAGGGTGACTTGAGAAGCTGCAGACATGACGACAGCACAACCCGACTGGGAGGAGCGCATTACCAGCCTGTGGGCGACAATGGACGACCACGAACCCGGCGACTTCCTGTCGAAAATGCAGGCCCTGACGTCGGAACTTTCGCCTGACGATGCGATTGGAATGTTCGAGCTTGCTTCCGCTAATGATTCCACCGGCCACGAGGAACAGGCTGCGTCGCTTTATCAACGCGCCATCGCCGCCGGTTTAACCGGCTTGCGGCGGCGCCGTGCCGTTATACAGTTGGCTAGCACGCTTCGCAACCTTGGCCGCCCTCAGGACAGCGTCTCTCTTTTGCGCATTGAACAGAAAGCTGCTTCCGACGAGCTCGATGATGCGGTCATTGCGTTCATGGCGTTGGCGCTCGTGGATATGAAAAAAGAAAAGGAAGCAGTGGCGATCGCTGTCAGTGCCTTGTCCCGTCATCTGACGAGGTACAACCGCTCTCTTGAAAATTATGCCAAAGAGCTTTCGGAAGGTCTCGATTAAAATGAACTCGAGATGATTCAGTCTGGACCGATGCCGGTGACTTCGTACGTCGTTATCTTTTTGGCCGTCGTGCTTTTTGTGTTTCGGAACATGCGTCCCCAGAAACTAACCGCCCGGCGCTTGTGGATCTTGCCGGTTTTGCTTATTGTCGTCACCGGACTCTCCGTGTGGGCGACGTCAGCGGTCCCCCTTCCCGGAACGTCTGTGCCGCCGCTGTGGACGATTGTGCTGGCGATACTCATTGGTCTGGCAGCGGGCATCCCACTGGGCTTGGCGCGTGGTCGCGCGAGTTCCGTCCGGCTTGCCGAAAAAAGGGGCGCAATGATTGTTGAATCCTCAATGGTTTTTGGGCTCATTTGGTTAGCGGCCTTTGGGCTGCGGTTCGGTTTACGCCTTATCGTGCCGCACGCTGATGGTGCTTACTTTGCAATAAGCGACGGTTCGATTGTCTTCGCCGTTTCTTCCATCGTCGCATTACGTTACATTTTGTACTTCAAATTCAGACAGCTCCATTTGCAGTCGGCTGAGCTGGTTGAGAGCTGATACCGGCAGCTTCCCGTTCAACTAAACTGTGGGTATTGCGCCGGTCGCCCATGTATCGAGGGACGACTGGAGCAGTTGACAGCCGCGCTCGACTACCGTCGGCGGCGCAATAATCTTAGCTTGAGTGGCAAAACCGAAGGCCCACCGGATTACCTCATCCGGGTCTGATACGCTAAAAGTGATGCGCGCGCCGCCATCAGGGAGCGGTTCAACTTTTTGATTTCGCTGCCAGAGTCTGGATGTTGCGGAGGCCGCCACAAGCGGTGATAATTCCACGGTTACGTCGACGGCCGGACCACCGTGCAGCATTCCCATGGTGTCGCTAAAGGTGAATGACTCGTCGAGCGCCCTCGGCCGGCAGGTCCCGGCACGCTGCGGCATCCCTTCGATACGATCGAGTGCGAAGTAACGCCACCCTTTACCGCGCCCGACGTCAAACCCGATCAGATAGTACCGACCCGACCGATTAAGCACGGCGTGCGGCTCAACGACGCGCTCGACGCGATCGTCACCGTATTTGAAGCGGACTCTCGCAGAAGAAGACCACGCATCCTTTAGGGTTTCGTACACCGACGCAACGTGAGTGCCTTGCACGAGTTGTGGAAGCGCAAAATAGAGGAACTGTCGCTCTTCGTTGGTTGCGGCTTCGGTCAACCCCCGCATCTGATGTTCGACCGGCGCGCCCAGTGCGTGAGCGGCGCTTTGAAGCAATGTCGATAATGCTTTTGAACTTTTGTCGGTCCTTTTGAGAGACGCATCGACGGTTTGCAGAGTGACGATGCCATCACGAAGGTTCGAGACGGTGAAGCCCGTACGTTCACCGATCTTACGCAGGTGTTGCAGGTCTCGCTTGAAACTACGATCCGAACGTTCGTACAATCGTTCGTACGTTTGAAACTGCACCGATCGGTGGCGCAGCAGTTCCAGCAAGAGCCAAATCTTGCGCTCAACCGCTTCGATCGGTTCGCCCGCATCGGCGACGCGACGCTTGATGTTCCGGCTTGGGAACTGTTTGGGACCGGCCACCAAGACGGCTTATGACGTCGAGGGCTGGCACCCTGCTACACGCGTTTGGGAGTCGGTTAGAAAGTCTCGCCTTGCACTAGCTCACCGTAGGCCTCTGGTCGGTGAAATAATCCGTCAGCCACGTATCTTCCAACATAGCATCTAGGACTTCCGTTTGCTTCTTGCCTTCGGGGCCCATTTCCATATCACGTTGCGTTGCCAGATCGATCCGCTTTTCCATTCCTCGAACATAGCATTGATAGCTGCAAATTGATACTTGCGGCGTTAAGTTGTTCAGCTATTTTTCGTCAATTTATCGTAAAGCGCCCATCACTTCACTATGATAATGAGCGTAAACAACAACGTCAAAAGTACGATGCCGCCAACCAGCGCAGCGCACCCAGCATGGTGCCGGTGTCCAAAGACGCTTTGAAAGATCATAAGGTCAAGCAACTCATCGTCATCATCCAAGCGCTGCTGATTCAAGCTACTTTTCTCGACAGCAGGTGTTTAGGCGTTTCCAAAAAACGGAGCAGCTCGCTCGGATCGTCAGGGTATCCGCGACTTAGATAGCGCTTGAGGCACGCGAAGAAGACGTGGCGCGTCACCACAACGTCCGCCATGGCGCGATGCGGGCGCCGACCGCGCAGCGCGGGGTCCTTAACCCCAAAGAAGCGGCGCAAGGTCTGATTCTTGTGATTTGGCGCCTCAGGAGCGACGCGAGCCGCCAGTCAATACGAACACGCTATGGGCCGAGACCGCAAGAATGGGAGAAAGCTCAGATCGAAGGGAGCATTGTGAGCCACCACGGTGGCCTCACGGCACTGCGCTAAAAGCTGATCCCGAATTGCTTCGAGTGACGGTTTCCCACGAACGCGTGCATCGGTGATACCATGGATTTCAGTTGCAAAGCGGGGAATCGGAATCTGTGGATCGATGAGCGTCTCGAGACTCGCGGTCACTTGCCGGTGCTCTACAACGATGCAGGCTAACTCAACGACTCGCGCGTAGCTGGGGTGAAAGCCCGTGGTCTCAACGTCAATGAAAGCGTACCGTGCGTCCTCAAGTCCCTGTAAGCGCATGCGTGAAGCATCGCTGCTTTGAATGACATACGCGTGGCACCTAACGACAAAAACTGTCATTGCCGCCCGGGCAAGTCGCCGGACGGGAACTAGACCGGCTAATCCTGAGACGCAAAGCAACCGTTTATTATTCGTGTGTCCGGTTTTAAGAGTAAGGAGACACCCTTTTTAAGACGTCGGCTTCTCTGAAACGTGTAAAGTATTACGCAACCCTTACGATAGTATAAGGTAGGGGGCTATAATACGTAGTATTTTAAGGCATGACTATTCTCGAGGGTGAGCAACGGTAATGGCCCAAGAGTATCACATTAACCGCTCCGGGTACCTGAACGGTATTCACAACGATTCGCAGTTGGAACGGCTCTTGGCAGTCACCCGCGACATTTTGCAAGCGGACGACCTCAATATTGCCTTAGATTCCATAGCGCGCGGCGTGCGCGATCTTTTTCTGTTCCGCTACGTAACCATCGTAGTAGCAGATGCCGACGGCGACGACGACTTACGCCGAGCCGTGCTGCTTGGATATCCCAAAGAAGTCAACGAGGAACGTCTCAATGAGCCGGTTCCCAGGGCCGATGTGCTCGCGGTCTTGCCGCATGGAAATCAGGTCTTCCAAAACTGTTATTACATCCCGGCCGAAATTGACTGCCGCTGGGACCGGTCAATTTATACCGGCGATTTGCCGCTTGACGTTCCTCGCCAGCAACCAACGCAGTGGCATGAACGGGACGCTTTACTTCTAACGTTAACCGATAACGAAGGCACAATGATCGGTTACATGTCGGTCGACGGTCCAAAGGACAATCAAATTCCCAGCAACGAGACGTTGCGCACAATGCAGATTTACGTTAATCTGGTCGGATTAGCGCTGGCCAATGCACGGGCACGCAACAGATTGCAATATGAAGCCACGCACGATACGCTCACGCAACTAATAAACCGCAAGGTGTTCGCATTGAAACTGCGTCGAGCCCTCGATATTGTTCGCGCAAAGACATCCGAGAGCATGTACGTCGTGCTCTTCATCGATCTGGACGAGTTCAAAGCGATCAACGATGGTCTGGGACACTGGGCCGGTGATCAGGCGTTGATTACCATTGCCAAACGCTTGCGCGAGGTAGTAGGGCGAAAGCACATAGTGGCGCGTCTAGGTGGCGATGAGTTCGCCGTGCTGCTACGCGGCATGGAAAGTTCGCGGGCGGTAGATGAAACGATTGACGGCATTCAGCAGGCCCTGCGTCAGCCGCTTAATATCCAGGGTCGCGTCCTGTTTACGACGGGCAGCATCGGCATTGCGATCGTGCAGCCTCACTACGAGCGAATCGAAAACGTGTTACGCGACGCCGATACGGCGATGTACCATGCGAAAACGCTCGGACGAGCCCAAAAAGCATACTTTCATGAACAGATGCACACCAAGGCTTCGAGCCGGCTCGAGCTGAGTAGCGCGTTGCAACTGGCCGTCGAACTCCGACAGTTCTCGCTGGCTTATCAGCCGATCATCACAATGCAGAATAGGCGCATCACTAGTTTTGAAGCGCTAGTGCGTTGGAACCACCCGAGTGGAGGCGTCATCATGCCCGGCGAGTTCATTCCGCTGGCCGAGGAAGTTGGGCTGATCGTACCCATCGGTCGCTACGTCATCGAAACGGCGTGCGCGCAATTAGCGCGATGGCGCCACATCGATCCGACGCTCTCAATTAATATCAATTTGGCGGTGCAAGAAGTATTGCAA
>JALZBG010000062.1 GCA_030947645.1 Vulcanimicrobiota bacterium
GATCGTAGGGCCCGTGAAGCGCTGCAGCAAGGGCGTTGGCCTTTTCTGGACCTGCGGTGGCGATGACGACGTGTCGCGCCGCATTGATAACACGCGGTGTGATGGTAAGACGGTAGGTTCCGAACTTTGGGATGAACGGTGCATCGACCATTTTTGTATCATCGGATTGTACCGTGCCCGGAAAGAGCGATGCGGTGTGACCATCGGGACCCATCCCGAGAAGGATCAGATCGAACTGCGGAGGGTCGCCCAGGTCCCGCCGCAATACTTGCGCGTATTGGGTTGCCGCACGTTGCGGATCTTCTTCGCCTTGCATGCGGTGAACGTTTGCGAGCGGGATGTTTACCGCAGTTAAAAACGTGTCGTTCGCCAACTTGTAGTTTGATTGATTGTCTTGGGGTGGTACGCAGCGCTCGTCTCCAAAATAGACGCGCACATCATTCCACTGAACCTGGTCCATACGCGGTTCTTCTGCGAGAAGTTTGTATGCCGGCGCAGGAGTGGTACCACCGGCCAAGGCTACGTAAAAGCGGCCCCGCTGCGCGACGGCGCTCTGAGCGTCGAGAACGAACTGGTCTGCCAGCGCCCGCGCTAGGTCGTCGAGTGATTCGAGCACGATAACTTCGCCGGCGTTGCGCTGCGTCAGGTTGCCCCTTAGGATTGAACCAGGCGTTGGGCCATTTCGAGCGAGGTGGCGAAAACTTCATCGGCGTGCGGAGTCAGGATTGCCTTTTCGAGGAGCGAAATGTTATCGATCTTCTGCAACGGTGCGCACCGACTGTCGCGGGCCTTTGCGCCCTCCACCCACAAGCATACTGTGTCCTCACAAGCGGACTGCACTTCGGCCACGAAGCGTGAACCTTTACTCGTAAGCGTCACCTTACGTATACGGCGCAAATCTCCGGCGCGCAGTTGAACGAAGCGTATCGTATCACCGTTTTTCGTACAGAGTTCACTGCGTTTGCAAGCGCGCCACTCCAAACGCCCTGCCAGCCAGCCGATTAAATACAGCGCTTCCGCGTCGGAGCCTGAGACGATTTCGACCTCGCAAATGCTGAACAGGTCCTCGATGAATTCCTTGTGGTCAAAGAACTGTGCGATAATATCTTGCCACGGCAGGAGCCGCATGTACGCTAGGTCACGCACCTTGATCCGCTTTTCGCAGGTGAAATAGTCGATGAATTCTTTAAGTGCGTCATCACTGGCGTTTAGGCCCGAGGAATCGACGACCAGGCTGTCCACAATCTCGTTGAGCGCGCCAAAGTGCTCGTTGCGCGTAATGCTGTCGCTCGTCCACCACAAAATTGATGGCACACCCGGCGCACTCAAAGAGTGGGCGATGGTGCGGACCTGCTCCGGCGATATTCGTGCAATTTGCAACTCTATCCGTTCTGCACGCACGATTGCCTCGGTCGCTTCTTGCAGGGACGTAAAGACTGAAGCCTCGCCGGAGGTCGCGGTAGCATCCAAAATAAGCGCGCGGCATGCGTGCTTGTCTGCCAGGGCAATCGTGCGTTCCATCACCCAGGCTCGATGCGCGGTGTCGTCGATATAGGCAATGAAGTTCATCGTCGTGGCGGTAACGCCTGAACTTTGGCTGCGCGAGCGCTGCAATTGATCTTGAATGGCTGCCACATCAACGCTCATATTTGTCGCCAATTTTTGCATAACTCGTCGACCGAAGGCGGCCCCTGGCTTCCGGCAGGGTAATTGGGGAAGGTCGCATCCTTTGTGTTCTGCCAAACCTCTAAGGTAGGCATAACGATTTCCCACGCACGCTGAACCGCGTCCCAACGGGTAAACAGCGTAGCGTCGCCGCGCATTGCGTCGCTCACCAAACGTTCGTACGCCGGGGCCGAAACCACACCGAACCCCGTTCCGTAGTTAAAATCCATGCTGACCGAACGGATGTGATTTTTAGGACCAGGCACCTTTGCATCCCAAGTGAGCGAGATGCCTTCTTCAGGTTGGATTTTCATCACGAGCACGTTGGGTTCGATGGTGTCGCTCGCTTCGCCGAAAAGCCGCTGAGGAATGGGACTGAAGCGCACCGCGATCTCGGAATTCTTGCGTGCCAAGCGCTTCCCGCTGCGCAAATAGAAGGGGACATCTGCCCAGCGCCAATTATTGATAAACAGTTTTACCGCCGCGTACGTTTCTGTGTTTGAGT
The DNA here is from genome assembly GCA_030947645.1 of Vulcanimicrobiota bacterium. Lineage (GTDB taxonomy): Bacteria > Vulcanimicrobiota > Vulcanimicrobiia > Vulcanimicrobiales > Vulcanimicrobiaceae > JALZBG01. Next base: position 2,171 of record JALZBG010000062.1, read on the forward strand.
CCGGACGAACGTCCGGTTCTTGGCGGTAGGCGGGCACGGGCACTCCGTCCTCGATGCCTGCACCATACTGGCCCCGCGCGCTGAAGGCAAAAACGTCTTCCGTCTTGATCGGACGCACGGCGCAGAGAACTTTGAATTTCTCGTTGCGAATGGAATCGGCGTCCGAATTTACCGGTGGTTCCATCGCAACCAGGGCCAGCAAATTCATGACGTGGTTCTGAATCATGTCTCGCAATGCACCGGCATTATCGTAATAGCCTCCGCGTTGTTCGACACCCAGGGTTTCCGCAGCAGTGATTTGTACGCAGTCGACGTATTGCCGGTTCCACAGCGGCTCGAAAATCATGTTCGCGAAACGCAGCGCCATGATGTCTTGGACCGGCTCTTTTCCCAGGTAGTGGTCGATGCGGTAGACGTGCCGTTCATCGAACACCTTTTCAACCTCGGTTTGCAGCGCACGCGCGCTCTGCAAATCGATTCCAAACGGCTTCTCGACGATGATGCGCGTCCACCCCAAGGGATCGTCTTTGGGACCTAAACCGGATTGCGCGAGCTGATCGATGATGAGCGGGAACACACTCGGCGGTGTGGACAGGTAAAACAGACGGTTCCCCCGCGTCCCAAGCTTCTCATCGTTTAAGGCCAGCAGCGTTTTAAGTTTGGAGAAATCGGCCGCCTCGGAGAAATCTCCAGCTACATAGCTTAGCCTGGCAGCAAAATCGCTCCACATCGGTTCTTTGCTGACGCCCGACCGGGAGAACTGGTCAACGTTCTGTTTGCAGTATGCGCGAAACTGCTCGTCGGTATACTCGGTGCGTGAGAACCCAACGATACCGAAGTTCGTCGGCATGATGTCTTCCAACCGCAAATTATACATAGCGGGCAGCAGCATGCGCTTGAAGAGATCACCGCTCGCTCCAAAAAAAACGATGTTGCACGGGTCGGCGATGCGATCGCTTTCGAGCCCCGCACGTAATGGGTTGCGCAGCGCTTCACCGTCGCCGCCCATGATTGCGGGTGCGGCCACGGCGGTCTCAGCCATGGGTGACGGGTTCTTCCTTCACCGCATGCCCGCCGAACTGGTTGCGCAGTGCGGCCACAACTTTGGCGCTAAACGATTCTTCTTGTCGCGAAACGAAACGCGAGAGCAACGCGAGGGTGATACACGGTGCGGGGACGCTTTGATCGATGGCGGCTTCAACCGTCCAGCGACCTTCCCCCGTGTCGTCCACAAATCCACGGATGTTTTTCAGACCCGGGTCGGCCTTAAATGCAAGCACGGCTAAATCGAGCAACCACGACCGAACGACGCTTGCATGCGTCCAGAGTTCGGCGAGCTGACCGAGATCGTACTTAAATGCTGATTTCTCCAGGATTTCAAACCCCTCGCCATAGGCCGCCAACATTCCGTATTCGATTCCATTGTGGACCATCTTTGAAAAGTGACCCGCACCGGGGGGACCGACGTGCGCGTATCCATCCGGCGGGGCAAGCGTTTTGAAAATCGGTTCGCAGAGATGTACCGCCGCAGTCTCGCCGCCGACCATCAAGCAGTAACCATTTTCAAGGCCCCATACGCCGCCGCTGGTTCCGGCATCGATGAACGCTACTTCCTTGGTTTTGGCGCGTTGCGCCCGCTCGATTCCGTCGGTGTATTTTGAATTGCCGCCGTCGATAATGACGTCGCCCGGTTCCATGGAGGCCAGTAACGCGTCGATAGTACTTTCGGTGGGCGGCCCCGACGGGACCATAATCCAGACGATGCGTGGCTTTGGAAGTTGCAAGAGCAAATCCTCAAGCGATGCTGCCGCGCTCGCGCCGTCTTTGACCGCGGCTTGCACCGCATCAGTGCTGCGATCGAAAGCAACCACGGTGTGACTTCCGCGGATGAGACGCGTCGTCATGTTTGCGCCCATGCGTCCGAGGCCCACCATTCCCAAGTGCATTGAGATTTCTTCTAAACCGTGGCGCTCAGTGAGTCGTCGATTGCGTGGACAACTGCGCGCAGCGCTTCATCGCTCTTCCCAATGATGTGGATGCGCGCACCGCGCCGTTGCCGCTTGTCCAAACTTTCGAAGTCACCCAAAGCTTGCGCGCGCTCGAGCAACCCGAACTTGACCATACCGGGTATCTGCATGTCGTAAGGTGGATCGGCAGTAAACTGAAGGAAAACGCCGGTGTTAGGGCCACCTTTATGGAGCTGACCCGTGGAATGCAAAAAGCGCGGTCCGAATCCAACAGTCGTTGCCACCTTGAATGCATCTCGAATCCCAGTGCGCAGTGTCTGCAAGAGCTCCCGATGGATCCCGTCGCGAGCGATGTAGGCCGTGATCGCCACATAGTCGCCTGGTTTAATCGCTCGCAAAACCTCGGAGAGCGCACCCGTCAAGTTGCCCTCGGAGCCACCGCGCGTTCCGCTTAGGTACGTTACGGCGGCGTTTTGCGATGTGACCGACGGTTGAGGATCGGAGAAGCTGCCCTTCTGCGCGTATTCTTGCAGCAACCGCACCGTATTGTCTTTGGATTCTTGCACGTTCGGTTGATCGAAGGCGTCGATGCCTAGAATCGAACCGGCCGAGGCGGTCGCTATTTCCCATAGATAAAACTGTTCGCCCAGATCGTATGCGTCGTTCATTGCCATGCGAATGACGGGATGGCCCGCCCGCTCCAACGCTTGTAATTTGACTTCGTCTTCGGGGTCCGGACCGGCGAGTGTTTCACCGACGTAGACGAAAACCCGATCGTCACCGTATTGCTGGGGTGTCCCCAACGGCTCGCCTTCAACGGGAACGATACCTATGCCCGACTTGCCCGTGCTTTCGGCGATCAGTTGTTCCGCCCACGCGCCGAACGCTTGAATTCGCGGATGGGTGACGATGGTCAGTTTGTCTCGACCCGCCTTTGCCAGCGATCCGATCGCCGTCCCGAAGATCACCCCGGGCGAATCGGTAACGGGAACCGTTTTGTCGTTCGCATGCATAGCGCCCAGTCCGCGATCGAGCAAGAGCTCGACGTCGTATCCGGCAAGCGCGGCCGGCACCATTCCGAAAAATGACAGTGCGGAATACCGTCCGCCGATGTTGGGGTCGTTGGTAAAGACGCGCAAGAAACCGTCGGCAGCGGCTTCAGCAGCAAGTTTCGTACCAGGATCGGTGATCGCAATAAACTGTGAAGCTGCTTTGCCCGCTCCGACTGTCTTTGCGACTTTGTCAAAGAAATAGCGGAAGAACGCGTCGGGCTCCGTCGTCGTCCCACTCTTTGAGGCTACGATGAAAACGGTCCGGCCCAGATCAAGCTTTTCTTCAAGTTCGTGAATCTGCACCGGGTCGCTCGAATCTAAGATATGCAGTTGGGGAAACTTGTCGATCTTGCCAAAGGTCGCTCGCATGATATCGGGCGCAAGTGAGCTGCCGCCCATTCCCAGGACCACGACGTCGTTGAACTTTGCTGATAGCTCCTTACCCAACTGGCGTAAGTCGGCGACTTCTTCAACCATATGCTGCGGTACGTCGAGCCAACCCAGGGCGCTCTTGATGATCTTCTCGTGTGCGGGATCAGCGGACCATAGACTGGGATCCTTCGACCACAATTTCTTCAGAAAATCGTCGTTCTTCAGTTTGGAAAGCGCCTCGTCAGCCGCACCCTGATGCGTCCCCAGGGAGGTTCTGACCCGCTGTGACCCATTGGCAAGCTGCTTCTGCTTGTACACGATGGCACCGAGAAGTGCCGCAAAGGAATCTGAAAATGAACTCACGCCGTCGATCTGCAATTTGCGCGTAACGTCGAAGATCGAGATGCCCGCTTTAGCAAGCCCTTCCATCGTCGCCCGCGCGCCTTCCAGATCGGTCAGCACAGTATTGGGCGTTACTTTGCCGTGATCGAGCAGCGCGTCAAGCGTATTCGGAGGCATGGTGTTCACGGTATCTTTTCCGACCACCGTCTCTACGTACATTAAATCGTAGTACTCGGGGTTTTTGGTGCTCGTGCTGGCCCAGAGCGGGCGTTGCACTTTGGCACCTTGGGCGCGCAACTGCTGGAAATCCGCACCATCGAAAATTTGTGCAAACTTCTGATAAGTGAGCTTTAAGTTGGCAATGCCGGCCTTGCCCAGCAGATGCTGCACGCTTTCTCCCTTTGCGATCCTCTCTTCGAGCAACTTATCGATCGCCGTGTCGATGCGGCTGACGAACACGCTATTCACGGAACTCACCGCGGCGATAGGCTGACCAGCCTCGAACCTCTTTTTGAGTCCGGCGATGTAGGCTCGCGCCGTTGCTTCGTACATTTCAATTGAAAAGACGAGCGTTACGTTGATATTAATGCCGGCGGCGATGCATTCGGTGATGGCCGGCACGCCTTCGGTGGTTCCGGGAATCTTAATCATGAGGTTAGGGCGATCGACGCGTTGCCACAGATCTTTGGCCATATCGATAGTCCCTTGCGTGTCGTGCGCAAGCAGCGGCGACACTTCTAAACTGACGAATCCATCCGTTCCCGCGCAGGAGTCGTACACAGGACGGAAGAGGTCCGTTGCAGATTGGATATCGGCAATTGCCAGCCACCAAAACAGCTTGCCCGCGTCGTGCTCTTTGCCGATCAGCGAGGCGAGTTGTTGGTCATAGTCGTTGCCCGCACCGATCGCCTTTTCAAAGATCGTCGGGTTGGAAGTCATCCCTCGCAGCCCTTGATCGATAAGCTTTTGCAACTCGCCGGAGGTAAACATATTGCGACGCAGGTTGTCGAGCCAGACGCTCTGCCCCGCGGCAAACAATTGTGCAAGCTGATTTTCCATAGTTTCTCCTAGCGGGTGGCGAACAGGCCATCCGCGACGTGTGCAATGTGCTCTGGAGTAAATCCGTATTTTTCGGCAATCGCCGCTGCCGGCGCAGAAGTTCCAAAGTGATCGATTCCGTAGGCCAATCCGCGATCACCCACCCAGCGTTCCCACCCGAACGTCGAAGCGGCTTCGATGGAAACGCGCGCTCGCACGCTGGGCGGCAACACGGCCTCGCGGTATTCCACGGGTTGCTGCTCGAAAAGTTCCCACGACGGCATGGAAACGACGCGGGTTCTGGTTCCGCGGCTTGTGAGGAGTTTCGCAGCATCGACCGCCAGCGACACCTCCGAACCGGTGGCGATCAAAATGAGGTCGGGGGTTTGCTCGCAGTCAATCAACACATACGCTCCCTTATTGACCGCTGCATCGCGCGTACCCAAAAACGGAAGCTTCTGACGGCTGAGCACCAGCGCCCAAGGTCCCGTTTTCGGTTGCACCATCAGCTTCCACGCTTCGCAGGTTTCGAGGGCGTCCGCGGGGCGAACGACCGTCATATTGGGAGTGGCACGCAGGGTCGCAAGTTGCTCGATAGGCTGATGCGTGGGACCGTCCTCACCCAGAAATACGGAGTCATGCGTCAAGACGTAGATGAGCCGAATCTTATTGATGGCGGCCAGACGCATTGACGGCTTCATGTAGTCGATAAAGTTAAAAAACGTCGCGCCAAAGGGCAACAATCCGCCGTGCAACGCGAGGCCATTCATCGTTGCCGCCATGGCATGTTCGCGCACCCCAAAATGCACGTTGCGGCCGGCATATGCGCCGGGTTGGAAGTCGCCCATTCCTTTCAAGTATGTTTTGGTGGAAGGGTCGAGGTCCGCCGAACCGCCGACCAGCTCGGGAAGGTCCTTGGCGATGGCATTCATGACCGTCCCGCCGGCGTCACGCGTGGCAACATTGCCATTTTCCGACGTAAAGGTGGGCCACTGCAGCGACGTCGGCAACGTACCGGCGATCATCCGTTGTAGTTGTCCGGCTAATTCGCGGTTGGTATTTTTCCACTCGGCAAAGAGCGCATTCCACTGTGATTGCAGTGCAGCACCCCGGGCACCAACCTCGCGCCACCACGCGAGCACTTGTTCCGGCACGTAAAAATCCGGCTCTACCGGCCAGCCCAGCTTTTCTTTGGTCGCCTTCACATTGTCGGGGCCCAGCGGCTCACCGTGAGCGCCAAAGGTGTCTTGCTTTGAAGAGGCATATCCAATGTGCGTACGTACGATCACGAGCGATGGTTTGTCCATGACGGCTTTTGCTGCGCTAATTGCCGCGTCGACGGCCTCAACATCGTTTCCGCGATTGATGTCGACGTATTGCGTGTCCCAACCGTACGCTTCGAAACGTTGACGGTGATCGTCCGTGAAGGTTACGGCCGTGGGGCCGGCAAGTGTAACCTCATTGTCGTCGTAGAAAACGATGAGTTTGCCGAGTTGCAGGTGTCCTGCGAGGGAAGCAGCTTCGTGGGATACACCTTCCATTAAATCACCGTCGCTCGCCAGGCAGTAGGTGTAATGGTCGATTATTTTTTGCTGCCGGTTATAGGTTGCGCCCAAGTGGACTTCTGCCATCGCAATGCCGACCGCGTTTCCGAATCCCTGACCCAGGGGTCCGGTCGTAACCTCGACACCGTCAGTGTGATGATACTCGGGATGCCCAGGCGTTTTACTGCCTAATTGCCGGAACGATTTCAAATCTTCGAGCGTCAGTCCGTAACCCGTTAAGTACAGCAACGCATAGAGCAACATCGATCCGTGACCGGCGCTGAGCAGGAACCGGTCACGGTTGAACCACTGCTGATCCTTGGGGTTGAAGCGTAGATGCCGCGTCCAAAGTGTATACGCGAAAGCCGCAGCGCCAAGCGGTAATCCCGGATGGCCAGAATTCGCTTTCTGCACTGCGTCGATGGCGAGGCATCGGATCGCGTTGATACGTTGTTCGTCGCCTGGCGTATTCGGCATGCGAGCTCCTACGAAAGGAAGGGTCTGGGTCATTCGCGGACGCGCAGCACGGGAACCTGTTCTTGGCTTGCCGTAAGCGGCAGCGATGAATGTCGAGTCCTGGAAAACGTGGATTGATACAATTGCCGAAGGCAATCGGCCGCCCGGCCGAAGTGCAGCGCGCATCGTTCGCGCGGTCATCGGCGCGCTGGACACCGGAGAGCTGCGCGTTTGTGAGCCCGACGGCGAAGGCTGGAAAACACACGGCTGGATACAACGGGCCATACTACTGTACTTCGGTTCCACGAAATGCCGACGGATGGGTGGCGGGGAGGAGCACGAGCTTGTCTATTGGGACAAGATCCCGACCAAACGCAACTACAAAAAGCTCGGCGTACGCTGCGTGCCGCCCGGCGTCGCGCGATACGGCTCATACCTTGGACCGGGCACTATATTGATGCCGGGTTACGTAAATATCGGCGCGTACGTCGGAGCAAATTCGATGATCGATACATGGGCCACCGTCGGTTCATGCGCACAAATTGGAGAAAACGTACACCTTTCGGGCGGCGTCGGCATAGGTGGCGTGTTGGAACCGCCCCAAACGCAACCGGTCATTATTGAAGATGGCGCCTTTATTGGATCGCGCTGCATCGTGGTGGAAGGAGTGCGAATTGGGCGGGAAGCCGTTCTCGGCGCCGGCGTTGTGCTAACCGGCAGCACGCCGATCGTGGACGTCCGCGGCCAAACGGCCGTGACCACAAAAGGTCGCGTTCCCGCGCGTGCCGTCGTCATTCCGGGCGCTATCCCCAAACATTTTCCCGCCGGAGAGTATCATGTTCCCTGCGCCCTTATTATCGGCACGCGCAATGAATCCACGGACTGCAAGACTTCACTCAACGCGGCGTTGCGGGATTTTGCGGTGGCCGTGTGAATCCGAATGTCCAGGCACTCAGCGG
>JALZBG010000189.1 GCA_030947645.1 Vulcanimicrobiota bacterium
TGACGTAGATTACTTTATTAAACTTTTCAAGGCCGGATTAGCGGCGGGAGGTACTCGTCCGGCATGGCCCGATACCGTGGGATGCCTGACGCCTCAGGCGACGCAATGGTACTGTAGCCGCATCGCCGCCGCAATACCGAAGCAAGTGAGCTTGCTGAACCATTTTCACAACGATTACGGCTTAGCAACCATCAACTGCATCACGGCACTTGCTTGTGGGTTTAAGGTTTTCTCCGTAACCGCAAATGGGTACGGCGAGCGCGCGGGCAACGTTCCTTTGCATCAAGTTGTAACGGCGCTTAACGTTTTGTACGGTGTCGAAATACCGGGCTTTCAGTACGGTAAACTGCGGGAGCTTGCGCGGTTCATGGAACGGATGAGCGGTATCCCGGTCGCGCAGCACGAGCCCATCATTGGTGCGAAAGTCTTCGCGCACGAATCCGGTATCCACACTCACGCGATGTTGCTCGACCGGCGGATGTACGAAGCGGTGCCGGCGTCACTGGTCGGCGGCGAAATGTCTTTCGTGTACGGTAAGCACACCGGCGTGGCGATCGTGGAAGATGCCCTGCGCCATCATGCCAACTTCTTACAACAACGCGGCGTGGTGGTAGACACCCACTTAGCTCAGCGCGTGACTGAAGAAATCAAGCGCCTGCGCGAAGAACGTGCCGAGAGCTCGCGCAGCGAAGAGACTATTGACATGTACGATACGGCGATGACGCGTCTTTCGATCGCTGAATCCGAAGTCGTCGAGATGGCGGTAGCGTTAGGAACGCCTCAAGCTGCCGCTAGTTAGCAGAACGATACTATCGAAATGCCATGCTTCGACAGGCTCAGCATGACAGTGTGTTTTTGCCTAAACTAACTGGTTGTCATCCTGAGCCTGTCGAAGGACGGCACATCCGCATTATTGGAGAAACAAATGGCTTCACGTAAGACTGGCATGCGCTCGACTGCCAAGAAGGCCGCCCCTAGGAAAGCATCGCGCGCCAAGAAGACCGCCGCCAAAAAACCAATAGTCGCCAAGAAATCTTCCGGTACCAAGGCCTCGGGAAGTAAAACCGTCGGCAAGAAGCGGACCCCAAAGCAGGGGCTGCTAAGCGAGACTGTCCGCACAGTGAAAAATTTGAGCGCGACCGTAGAAGCGGTTAGCGGAACCGTTAAAAACGTTAGTGGGGTGGTTGAAGCGGGTGCCGGGGCGATCAAGAATGCGACGGGCGGATCCAAAGAGCGTTCTAAACGGAAACGCTAGCAGCCCCGCCCAGCCTGAATGCTGCGACAAAGGCGCGGAACACCGTCGGGTAATCATCGTGGACGAAGCGCACGCTGCGGTCGCCGCTGCGTTGGAATCCGGGCATTAATTCGACGGAGTCTGCGTGTTCGGTTCCCACAAAGTCTATCTCGAGTTTAATCGGTGCTTCAAACACAAATAGCTTGGCGCCCTCGCGCGTTTCAATCGCCCTTTTCGCGCCCGAGCGGATTGCATCACGGGCCGCTTGTGGCGAAAGGGAATTTACCGCGTAGCGCCCGATCGCTTCTTTTACGACGACGCCTGTAATCCAGGGCATCTGCGTTCGAGCATCTTCGATGGTTGTGCGATCTCCCGTGATAAGCACCACCGGGACGCCGTGAAATCCCGCCAGGGCAGCATTGAGCGTTGCTTCGCTGCAGCGCATGCCGTTGATGTGTACGTTATAAATGGTGCCGGGCGAATAGGTGTGGTCCAGAGTGCCGTCGGAGCGGCCAATTGCCGCGTGGTAACCCGTAAAAAATGCCGCGCCGATGCTCGGACCTAAACCCTCCGTCATTGAGAACGGTTTTCGGTTGCCGTAAATCATGCGGGCGTGCGCAGGCAATTCATCCCACAACACGTTGCGCATCGATGAGTGGGAGTCGTTCACCAGCACGTCCGTCACGCCGGCCTCCCCGGCGCCGTCGATGGCGGCCCGAACCTCCAAGGACATTAAGCGGCGGTAATACGGGTACTCCGTTGAGTTCGTCGGATCGCACTGCGTCCAGCTTGAAACGGCAGCCGTTCCTTCCATATCGCAGGAAACGTACAATTTCATGGAAGGTCGTTCTGCTTGGACGCACTTTGTGCTTCCTGTAAACCGGCCCGCGCTGCGGCGTTGTTGGGATTCGTTTTGAGCGCGCGTCTATAGAATGGTATCGCGTCCCGAAATTTGTTAGCAGCTAGGTAGAAATCCGCGAGTTGCACGAGCGCTACATCGTCGGTAGGATCACGTGCGATGCGCCGGCGCAAGTCTTGCAACTCTGCGCGCACCGGAGCCGGCGGGCCGCCGCCAACGCCGACGTTCGCTGGGATTTGCGCACCTGTTTCTGCCGGAAGGGTGGCTGCCGATGGACCGAGTGCGGTGCCGGTAACTCCCAAGCCTACGCGCAGCAAGTACGACATGACGGCGAGAAAAACGACGGAGATCGCAATAACTATGGGAAGGTAGATCCGAGGTGGGAGTCCGCGCGCGGGTGAGGTAAACACACCCGAACTTTGGACACAGATGCGGGAAAGACTGCTTGGTCAGGGAAAATCACGTGGTGCTCCCCGACGAATCGACGCTCCAACTGCTATTTGCGCAACTGAATTATGAGTTCTTCAACGGAGAAGTGCCGGCGCACCGCATCAGGTACAATCCGCGATTTTCCAACTGCACCGGGCGCATCAGCTACAAACAGAAGCCACCGCTCATCGAGCTTTCGCCCAAGCACTTCGCAGAAGCGCCGGGGGCTTTGCGCGAGACGCTGCTGCACGAAATGATTCACGCGTGGTTGCTTACCAAAGGCCAAAACCCCGGGCATGGCGCCGACTTCAAGCGTAAAATGAAAGAGGTCGGTATTGCGTCGATCTATCATGACTTGGGGAATGCCCGGCCCCTTCGAGAAAGTACGAAGCGATATATCTTACGATGTGAGAAATGTGCGGCCGAACTACTGCGAAAACGAATACCGCCGCACTCTACGAGTTGCGGACGATGCGCCAAGCGCGGTTTCGACTCGCGCTTTCGCTTATCGGTGTACGAAATTGACGGGTTGCGGCTTGTCGATCCCGTTGCGGCCTCGCGTTCGCGCCCTCACCAAAGATGACGGAGCACGATTGCCAAAGCTGCTGCGGCCAAAGTAGCCGCCAGTAAGCCCAGCAGCGTCTCGGAAGAAAAGCGCCGCGCTAGCGCGGCGCCGATTTGACCGCCCACCAACCCGCCCATCGCAAGCGGTAACGCTTGCGATAGGTGGACATCGCGGTGGAACCCGTGCGTCACGACGCCGGCGGGTGCCGTTAGGAAGATAATAAACGACGAAGTGGCGACTATAACGGCGGGCGCAAGGTTCGAAAACAACAGCAATAAGGGAACGATAATAACCCCGCCCCCAATGCCGAAAAAGCTCGAGATAAAGCCAACGACGAAACCGGCCAAGAGCAACAAATCAATCCTCATGGTTGGTCTAATAGAAGCCGCGTGATCTACAGAGCGCTGATCGACGATTCTCCGGCGCATGATGTCGACGGCAATCAGTAACAGAACCGCACCGTAAAGATAATCGAAAACATTGCTCGTGAAATTGCGGACTGCAATGGCGCCCGCAATGCTCCCCGGAACTCCTCCCAGTCCAATGATAATTCCGACCCGCAAATCGATCCGGCCCTGACGGTAATAGGAAGCCGTGGCGCCGCTTGCATTTGCCATCACCAATACCAGCGAAGAGCCCGCCGCCAAAGAAGGCGAAAAACCGAATGCGATCCGAAGAACGGGGACGAGTAGGAAACCGCCACCAAGCCCCACCATGGAACCGATGACGCTCGCCGCCACTCCTAGAAGAAATAGCGCGAGGCCGGCTAGGTACTCAGG
>JALZBG010000190.1 GCA_030947645.1 Vulcanimicrobiota bacterium
GCGACGTGAAAGCCCGTTATCCCATCAACCACGGTGTCAATTAGACCGCCAACCGCGGAAGCGACCACCGGAATACCGCACGCCATCGCTTCGAGCGGCACCATCCCAAAGGGTTCGTACCAGGGAACACACGCAACCACATCGGCAGAACGTAACAAGCTCGGAACGTTCGCACGGCTAACGCGGCCGCAGAATAGCACCCGATCGATGATTCCCAGTTCGCGTGCTATTACTTTCAGACGGCGTGCCTCGAGATCATCATCGATGTTCGAGCAGTCCGGTCCGCCTGCAATCACCAGCTCGGCATTGGGCAATAATCGTAGCGCTTCAATAACGTCGCCAATGCCCTTACGTTCAACGAGGCGGCTCAGCACCAGAATGCGATGCACTCCGGCGGTTCGCGCATCCCGTAAACCTTCGGGTGTAAACTCCTGCAGATCCACTCCGCACGGTACGACGGTGATGCGGTCCTTGTCGCCCCCTTGCCGGATCAACTCGAACGCTTCGGCGCTTGCCGTTGCGACGATGCGTTCGGCTTGCTGGATAATGAGTTTCTCTTCGCGCAGGCGCGACGGTGGACTGGTATCTTTAGCGCCCTGATAACGCCGTTTTTCTACGCCTAGCGCGTGAAACGTTTGCACCATCGGGACGCGCACCGCCCGAGTCGCAGCAAGCGACGCTCTACCCGACATCCAAAAATGCGCGTGCACAACATCGGGCGTGGCGAGCTGCCATGCGCGCAGTAATTCATCGGAAAAGTCGTCCATGTGAAGCAACAACTGGTCTTTCGCGATGGTTTCCGGCGGACCGGCGTCGACGTGTTCCACCACGACACCATCGGCAAACTGTACCCGTTTGGGAAGCGATGCATCGTCGCGGCGCGTGTACACGCGCACTTGCGCACCCGTGTTGGCCATCGCCCGCGCGAGCGCGGCCACGTGAACGTTCTGACCGCCGGCGTCGACGCCACCCAGAACGGCAAGCGGGCTTGCATGCTCCGAGACCATTGCTATTTTCATGCCGCGACCTCCGCCAGCAAGGCATTCCAATTGCGCAGAAATTGCGGCAAGCCATATCGCGCGAGAGCGGCCTCGCGCGCAGCTTGCCCCATGCTGCGCGCTTGTTTAGGATGAGTAATCAGCATGCGCGTGTATTCGAGTAATTCCGAAATATCGGTAGAAATAAAACCCGCCTCGGAAGGCACCGCTTTGGGAACTTCCGTCGTCGCCAGCGCGATGACCGGCATGCCCAGATGCATCGCTTCAATAAGTGAAAGTCCGAGCGACGTCCAGCGAATCGGGTGGATATACAGTCGGCGCTTGGCCATTTCGGAGTGGAGCTGTGCTTGTGGGAGGTTTTCGATTCCACCGCAGATCGCCGCGGAAATGCCGAAGAGGTCTACCGGTGCGACTTGTGCGAAGCGGTCGATCAAATCGCTGCCGGTAACACGCCCGCGGCGCGACGGTTCGTTAATGACGATTGCACTGCGGTTCATTTCCCCCGTGTAGCGATAACCGGGATCGACGACACCGTGCTCGATCACGCGGGTCGGCGTAGATCCCATGTTCCAGAAAAGATCATTGAAGTGCGTCACATGGACTACGATGAGTTCCGGGCGGTTTGCGGCGCAATGCACCATGTCGAGAACCTCACCCTGAGGCGCGTCATGTTCCACATAAATCGTGGGAACGTCCCGACCCGGCTCCCGCGCGAGCCAGCGCGGCGCAAGGTCTGTCAACTCGTGCGGCCGCTGCACGATGAGCACGTCGATTTGTTGGTGCGCCAATCTCTCCGGCGGCAGCTCGATCACGCTCTGCGGCCACTCCCATGTTTGCGCGCGACCGCGGCCGTCTGGTCCACGATCCTGAATAACAGGAACGAAATAACGGTGTTCGCCCTGCACGAAGGCAGTTGTCCAAGAACCGTGCACGTGCCACAATAAAATGTTCATGCCGGTACAGGGGTTGGTGCAGCGGTGAGATGATGTAACGCGTCCAGTACGTCGTCGACACTGACGCGGTCTAAACAGGGTTGCGCTTCAAATGGACACACGTGCGCGCGACACCCGCGGCACGCTATGTCCTGAACGCCCAACAGGACGTGTGGCACCATCCATGGGCAAAAACGCACCGCTGGTATCGTCGGCGGGAATAACGAAACCACCGGAGTTTGGACCGCGGCCGCGACGTGGGCAGCCGCAGTGTTCCCGCAGATTACCGCCTGCGCGTCGGCGATAATCGCCGCGAATTGCTGGAAAGTGGTACGTCCGCAGGCGTTATACACTTTGGGCGCATTACCCGCAACGTAGCGAGCCAGACTGAATTCTTCGTTTCCGCCCGTTACGACGACGGTCTGACCTGCAACGCTCAGCGCGCGCACGAGCGCGGCGTTTTTATCCGCCGACCACGCTCGTGCCGGGACCGTCGCACCGGGATGCACTACCACGTACTCTCGGTTTCTCCATGGCCAGGTCGCTTGGCCCTCGGCACGCTGGATGTGCAACCTCCGGTCGTCGTGGTCGGGCAACGTATAGCCGAGCTGCTCGACAAGTGAAAGATCGCGTTCCACTTCATGAATGTCGTCGCTTACCCGGTGGCGGATATCAAGAAGACTTCCCGGATAGTCATCGCTGATCGCCGCGATGATCGGTATGCCTGCGATGCGCAGAAGAAGAGCGAGCGGCAGCGGGCTTTGATGAAACGACGTAAAGATGATCGCCCGATCGAAGCCCCGTGATTTGACGATGTCGATGAATGCATCGACCCTGGCGGGTTCAACAGGCTGGGGCTCTGCGTCGATCCACGATGCGTGCTCGATAAGCACTTCGTCCACGCCGGGCAGCAGTTGCGCCGCTGCGCGCCCGCGCGGCCCTGCCAGAAACGTCACGTTTGGGGCCTTCGCCGCGACCGCCCGCACCGCGGGCCCCGTCAAAAGCACGTCACCGTTGTTGTCTTGGCGCGCTAATAGGACGCGCTCGTTCATGATCGCAAGAGCGTATCGACCGCGGCACTCAGCGACGGCGCAACCTCGGGCGCTTGTTCGATTTCTTCCGCGCGTGTTTGCGACGTGGGAACAAGAATTGAGCGCGCACCCGCGGCCCTTGCCGCGACGATGTCCGCACCGATGTCGCCGATGACCACGCATTCTCCCGGCTCGACACCGAACTGCGCAGCCGCTTCAATGATTAATCCTGGTTGTGGCTTACGGCACGCACAGGAATCGTCGGGACCGTGCGGACACGTGAACCACCCGTCAATGTTTCCGGCTAAATCAGCAATGCGGTCGTTTACTTGCTGAACCTGCAGTTGCGTGATGTAATTGCGCGCGATCCCGCTCTGATTGGAAACCACGCCGATTGGGATCTTTCGCTCGCGAATGCGGTCGAGGGCGGATCGCACACCCGGCATCAGCCGAACTTGCGATGGATCGCCGTTATACGGAACGTCTACTACGAGCGTGCCGTCCCGATCAAAAAGCACCGCCTTTGGCCGGCGGGACGGCGTATCGATCATCGCGCCAAACGCAAACGTGCGCCGGCAAAGAGGCGATGATAGACGGCGGCAAATGGAATCGCCGCGCTGGTCACGAGCATCGTCCAAACTTCGTCGGATGTTTTGGGGCCGGGAATAATTCGCTGCCATGCAAAGTGTAACGTCGATCCGGCCCATAGTGCGAGGGCGCCGAGCGCGGTGCCGCGTGCTCCAAGTGCGACGGCGCCGAGCGCAACGGTGCCGCATAGGGTGGTTGTCAGGTACTGCGGAAAACGACCGCGCGTTTCATTTGCCCGTTCGCGCCAGTTGCGGCCGTAACGATGTCGCATCAGCGCATCGTCCGCAT
>JALZBG010000001.1:0-1503 GCA_030947645.1 Vulcanimicrobiota bacterium
ATAACAGCTTGATGCCCGCGTCTTCTTGACCGGGAATCGGTTGCTCCTGAGAAAGTTCCTCAAGCGGTAAATTAGCGTCATTCCAAGCCGCGTAGCCGCCTTGTAATGCGCCGGCGTTGTGGTAGCCCTGTTCGCGAAGGCGTTGCGCAACTGAGCCGCAGGAGTTGCCGCTCCCACAGTACACAACGATCCGCCCCTCTTTCGGCAACGGTAGCGTGAGCTTTTCGGCAGCCATCAGCTTTTCTGCATTGTACCGAACGGATCCGCGAATCTGCCGGCCGTCAGGTTTCTTGCGCACGTCCAGAAAGGTGATGCTGCCCGACGGAGCATCTTTGACCTCATCTACCGTAAAGCGCGGAGTCGTGTCTTCTGTATCCATGCTTCGCATATACCCAAAAACTAGAATTTCGTTAAAATTATGCTAGGACAAGCTCCTACTGGAATGCCTGCTCTGCGTGATACGAACTGCGCGAAAGCGGACTCGAGACAACCTGGCGAAAACCCTTAGAATTGCCAACAGCACGCAGACGCGCGAATGCTTCCGGCGATAGAAATTCGTGTACGGGCAAGTGTTTTTTGCTCGGTTGCAAGTACTGACCCATGGTGAAAATATCGACGCCCACCGAGCGCGCATCATCCATGGTTTCTGCGACTTCTTCTTCGGTTTCGCCCAGTCCGAGCATTAGGGACGTTTTCGTGTAACACCCTATGCCGCGATTTTTCGCGTGTTCCAGTATCCGCAGCGTTTGATTGTAGGTAGCCCGCTTGTCGCGGACTCGAGGAGTCAGACGAAGTACCGTCTCCAGGTTATGCGCCAAAACATCGGGAGACGCATCGAGCACGATGTTAAGAGCCGCCAGGTCCCCACGGAAATCCCCCGTCAAACACTCTACCTTGGAGCCGGGAACCTGTTCGTGGATGGCGCGTACAGTGTTGGCAAAAACGAGGGCTCCGCCGTCCGGCAGATCGTCGCGGTCGACTGCCGTGAGCACCAAATACTGCCAGTGTAAGTCTTTGACTGCTCTGGCAACCCTAATTGGTTCCAGCCAGTCCACTTCCCCACGCGGGTTACCCGTCTTGACGGCGCAAAAGCGGCAACCACGCGTGCACGTATCACCGAGAATCATTATGGTGGCGGTTCCTGCGCCCCAACATTCGGCAACGTTCGGGCACATCGCTTCGCGGCAGACGGTGTTAAGTTGTAAGTCTCTTACCTTGGCGCGCACACGTTCGTACTCATCGCCGTGCGGGAGCTGGACTTTCAGCCATGCCGGTTTGGCCTCGCGCGGCAGGTGGTGAGTCAGATCGATCGTTTCAATGGTCATTAGTTGAACCTATGACGCCGTTTCCAAATTCTGAATACCGCGCGTAAACCGTATGTCAAACCGCTGCTCCAGCGAATTCAACAGCACGTCCTTGGCCCGCTGTATGTCGACCGCACGGTGCGTTTCTTTGCTCAACGAGGTAACGCCCCGGTCCGGCAGTCCACACGGCGTGATAAAG
>JALZBG010000001.1:1513-35228 GCA_030947645.1 Vulcanimicrobiota bacterium
TCATTCTTTTAACGGCGAGTCCGATCGCGCAAATTTGATTGTTCCCCACCCAAACGCCTGCGTGCTCGCTCCAGCGTTCGCCGCTAACACCGAACTGGTCGCAGGCAGCGATGACCGCAGCTTCGAGCGAGCGCACTAGTGGAACGATCTCGCGAAATCGCTCGAGTTTGCGAATGGGGTAAACAACCAGTTGTCCCGGGCCGTGATACGTAACGTCGCCGCCGCGTTCAACTTCCAGGACATCGACTCCGTGACGCGCTAGGAGCTCCCGCGAGAGGTTTAAATTTGACTCTTTCGCGTTGCGCCCCAGCGTCACAACGGGCGCATGTTCTACGACGATCCACGTATCCGGTTCTTGCGCCATGGAAACGCGTTCGTGCAGCGCATGTTGCAGGCCCCACACTTCTCGATAGGCGCGGCGGCCCAGGTCCAGAAGCCGCACGGTTTTCATTTCGTTGCGACTGCTGCCGGAGACGGCATCGGTTTGGGTTTGGGATTAACGATGTGGATGGCCTTGCCGTGCGCCGCTTCCGCAGCGTCCATAATTCCCTCGGTGAGGGTGGGATGCGGATGTATCGATAGCCCGATGTCTTCCAGCGTCGCGCCCATTTCCAGTGCGATGACGCCCTCGCCGATCAGCGATTCAGCTTGCGGAGCAATGATGTGCATCCCTAGGAGAAGGTCAGACGTTGCGTCGCCCACCAACTTGATCATCCCGTCGCTCTCATTCATCGTGCGCGCACGGCCGCTGGCAGCTAGTGGAAATTTTCCGATGCGCAGCGTGTAGCCCGCCGCTTTGGCTTCCTCTTCCGACAAGCCGACGGTCGCAATCTCCGGGTCAGTGTACACGCAATTCGGAATCGCTATGGGGTCGAACGCGGCGGATTTGTTCCCGCCAATGACTTCAGCTGCGATCACGCCTTCTTTCATGGCCTTGTGCGCGAGTAATGGCGCCCCGGTTACATCGCCGATGGCATAGATCCCCGTCACAGACGTTCGACGCTGGGCATCGACGCTGACGAATCCCTTGTCGTCCGTTTTGAGGCCCGCAGCATCCAAGCGCAGGCCATTTGTGACCGGGCGGCGTCCGACGCACACAAGTGCCATGTCGAATTCGCGCGTTTCATCCTTGCCGCCGGTAGCCTCCCCGGCAAAGGTTGCCGTGACCTGCGTCCCTTTCTTGCTCAGAGCGCCGACCTTGGTGTTCAGAGCAAATTCGATACCTTGCTTTTTTAGTATGCGCATCATCGTTTTGCCGATTTCTGCGTCGGTACCCGTTAAGATCTGAGGCATTGCCTCAATAACCAGCACTTTTGCGCCCATTCGTGAATAGACTGTGGCAAACTCCAGCCCGATGACGCCGCCGCCAATAACGAGGAGGTTTTTCGGAAGGCGTTTCAGCGCAACGGCGTCATCGGAGTTTGTGATGGTTTCGCCATCCCGCGGCCATGCTTGCACATCTATCGGCGCACTGCCGGTAGCGATCACAACGGCTTCCTTCGCCGTATACGTTTGTGTGGAACCGTCTTTGGCTTTCAATTCGATTCGTTTGGGCGAGGCGAATGAAGCTTCGCCGTACGCAAACGACACATTGTTGGCTTTAAATAGGGTGCTTACCCCGCCGACGTTTGCCTTTACGACTTCGTCCTTAAATTTAGCGACGCCGTCGCGGTCGACAACAGCCTGCGGGACCTTGATTCCAATTGCCTCGGCATGATTGATCTGACGGGTGACTTCGCCGACGTGGAGCAGTGCTTTAGTGGGGATGCAACCCCAATTCAGACAAACGCCACCAACTTCATCGCGATCGACGCAGACGACGTTCTTGCCCAACTGTCCGAGGCGGATGGCCGCGTGGTATCCTCCCGGTCCCGCCCCAATCACAATCGCGTCCACTTGCTTGTCTGCCAACACTTCGCTCCATTCAGATGGGATTCACGTAAGAACAAGTTTCGAGATAGCCGGCCGAGGGGCCCCCGATTCAGCCGCTCGCCCGAATTTGGCCATCACGGTCGCTGCGGAAGGAATTTCGTCCGTCGAAGTAGCGATGACTGAATGCATTCATGAGCTCCCCGTCGCTACCGCAAAGTCAACTAACTGCGGCCCAGGACTTGCTGTTGACGTGGTACCAGCGGCATGGCCGCACCCATCTCCCGTGGCGCACTACCCGGGATCCATATAAGATTATCGTAAGCGAGGTAATGCTTGCGCAAACCCAAGTGAACCGGGTAGTTCCCAAATTCGTATCGTTCATCGGGCTCTTTCCGACGCTCGCTTCGCTTGCGCGCGCGTCAACCGCAGATGTGCTGCGAGCCTGGCGCGGTCTGGGTTACAATTCACGTGCCGTGCGCCTCAAAACGCTTGCGAAACGGGTAATTGGCAACCACGGCGGGGTGGTTCCCCGAGACGCAGCGGTGTTACGCCGCTTGCCGGGGATCGGACCGTATAGCGTCGCTGCGATTCGGGCATTCGCGTACGACGAAGACGTTGCGGCGCTCGACACGAACGTGCGCCGCATCGTTCACCGGGTCTTTCTCGGCGCGGAGATTCCCGCGCGTGCTTCCGAGCACGAGCTCAACCTGCTGGCCGCGCGTTTCGTACCTGCGGGACGAGGACACGACTGGAATTCGGCGCTCATGGATATGGGATCGAGCCTGTGCACGGCGCGCGCGCCTAAATGTCTGCTATGTCCGCTGCAGCCCGTTTGTGCGGCGGCCCCGATTAACGCATTGGAACTCGATGCGGCTCGCCGGCGATTGGCTGCAAAAGCGTCGCCTCGGCAGCGCGTTGCATTCAAGGATAGCGCACGCTTTATCCGTGGCCGCATCATCGAGCGGCTTCGGGAACTGCCGGCCGGTCAGATGGTGTCATTGCTCGATTTGCAGTCCGACCTGCGCTCACAGTACGTTATGCCCCGGTGCGAGGTGAAAAGGCTCGTTCAAGCGCTCCGAAAGGAGGGGCTGGTGAAAAGTGAGCGCGGCAGCATAGCTCTTGCAGACTAAGCATTCCGCTAAAATGCGAATTCCATTTCCCGCTAAAAAGGTTACGCGAATAACGGCGCGCGACGAGCTTGCCATCCTCGAGAACGCGTACCCCGCCGCCGTAACGGCGTTGCTGTACACCAATCCCTTTGAGTTGCTGATCGCAGTCATTCTTTCCGCTCAAAACACTGATGCCCGCGTTAACATGACGACCCCGGCACTGTTCAAAGCGTATCCCACGGCCGATAAGCTTGCTGCAGCCGACCCTAGTACCATCGAAGCAATGATCAAGTCGTGCGGGTTTTTTCGCGCTAAGACCAGGAGCATTATTGGCGCATCGCAAGCAATAATCACGTACCATCGCGGAGAAGTGCCGAACAGCCGTGAAGAGCTGGAAGCCTTGCCTGGCGTTGGACGGAAAAGTGCCAGCGTTGTCTTGTCGGTGGCTTTTCAGGACGCCGCATTTGCCGTCGACACGCACGTCTTTCGAGTCGCTCATCGCTTGGGTCTAACGCTTGCGAAAACCCCGCGAGAGGTCGAAATGGACGTCACGCGTATTGTGCCTCGCGAAAAATGGCGTCATGCGCATCATTGGCTGATCTTGCACGGACGCCAAATCTGCAAGGCTCCCCTGCCCCACTGCGGCCGATGCCCGGTTCAGTCACTCTGTCCCACGCCCAAGATTATCTTACGAATGAAGGCAGAAAGGATTAAAATTGCAACGGGCCTGATGAGTCCAGGTGAGCCGGCCTCGGCAACTCGGCGTCCTGGGCGATCAGTTTCAGGAGCGAAGAAGCGGTAAGCGGTTCTCCGTACCCCGCTTCGGTGGAGAGTTTTGAGAGGTTGATAAGCGCCGGAACCGGTGCATCCGGATCGAATTGATATTCACCCTCAAGACCCAGCCCCGCAACTCGCACGAGCTGCCGAACTTCATCCAAATCGAGACTAACTCGTTTGTTGCCAAAGCGCAACCGAAGCCTCAAGGGATCCTCCACGCGGATGAACTTCACGCCTTCTTTTCCCAAAATGGAGTTCAGCCGTTTGGCCCCGACCTGCAAGCTGCCGCCAAAGGCACGCAGTGAAACCGCCGCGTCTTCAAAACGGTCGGCGGGTGCCGCGGGCATCGCTGAATCAACCGCTGCGCCGAGATCCTTGCGCGCTCGCAAACGCATCGCCGCGGCCACGATGGGGTTCGGATTGAGATCGTCGTGTGACACTGGCAGGTAATTCGCTTCGACGGGGGCTGCGGCTTGCTCGCCGCCGCCAAAGAGCAATGAAGATTTACTTTCCAAAATGTGTAATACAAACGCATGAGTTCGAAGAGTGACCCAACGGGACCGGCGGATGTAGGGAAATTAGTCCTCGATGTGCCCGGCTGGACCAAAGTGCGCCCGCGAATCCCTGATACCGCTCAAAGGCGCCAGCTCGAGAGTCAGCGCAGCATCCGGCAAATCGTCTTTGGCTTACAGGACGGTATTTTGACAACTCTTGGAATCGTTACCGGGGTCGGCGCCGCTGAACCGGATCGAGCGACGGTAATCATCAGCGGGATGCTGGCGTTGCTTGCAGGGGCACTCTCAATGGGAGTCGGCGAGTATCTCGGTGGTAAAGCCGAACGGGAAGTCGTTCAATCAACCATTGAGATGGAGAAGCGGGAAATGGAGGAAAACCCGCAAGACGAATTCGCGGAACAAGTCGCCTATTACAAACTCAAGGGCTTCAGCGCCGATGAAGCGCACATGATCGTTAGCCGGTTGGCCAAGAACCCGGAGATCTATCTGTACGAAATGATGCGTGACGAGTTTGGCATCGATCCACGTGTCGCTGAAGAAAAAAGCCTTCGACCGGCTTTTTCGATGGCCGGGTCATTTGCGGTGGGCTCGATCATCCCTATTTTGCCCTATTTTTTCACCGCTTCTCATAGCCTTGCCGTTTTGAGCGGCTTGATATTGGCAGTCATCGGATTGTTCGCAATCGGGTTCGCCTCCGGGCGCATCAGCGGACGCAATCCGTTCCTCAAGGGCCTCGAAATCGTAGTTTTTGGCTCCGTGGTTTTTGCCATTTCGTATTTGGCGGGACGCTACATACCGCCGCTGTACGGACATTCGCCGATGAGCCTGGGCGGATAAGAAAAAGCGCGGTGGTCTACCGCGCGACACGTTGCGTTGAAAACGGACTGGCGCGCCCCTGCGCTGACTACGCGCGCGGGTCCCCGTTAGCTGGAGGCTTCCATTTGCCGACGAGGTGGCGGGCAATAACGAGGCGTTGAATTTGTTGGGTGCCTTCGTATATTTGAGTGATTTTGGCATCGCGCATCATGCGCTCGACGGGGTATTCAACTGAATAGCCGTAACCCCCGAGAACCTGAACCGCATCGACGGTGACGGCCATGGCCACATCTCCCGCTTTCAACTTGCACATCGCTGCCCAGAGGGTGATGTCCGGCGCGCCTTCGTCGCACTTACGCGCCGCTTCATAAACGAGCAGGCGCGCGGCTTCCACTTCAGTTTTCATGTCCGCAAGCATAAACTGTAACCCTTGCTGCTGACCAATCGGTTTTCCGAAAGCCATTCGCTCTTTGGAATACTGCACCGCGTAATCCAAGGCTCCCGCAGCAATGCCGAGCGCTTGTGCGGCAATCCCGGGCCGTGACTTATCGAGCACCTTCATGGCGATCTTGAAACCTTCGCCTTCATTGCCTAGCAGATTTTCAGCAGGTACTTCGCAGTCTTCAAACACTAGCTCCACGGTCGGTGACCCGCGAATGCCCATCTTCTTTTCAATTTTACCGACGTTAAAGCCCGGAAAATTTTTCTCCACGATGAAAGCACTGATCCCACCCGTGCCCTTGCCGGCATCGGTCACGGCGAACACGCAAATGACGTCGGCGACAGTGCCCTGCGTGATCCAAATCTTGGTGCCGTTTAGTATGTACTTGTCGCCACGTTTCTCCGCTTTTGTGCGCATGGAGCCGGCGGCATCGGAACCGCTGCCGGCCTCGGTAAGCGCGTACGCCGCGACGAACTCACCCGACGCGACTTTTGGAATGTACTTTCCCTTTTGGGTTTCGTTTCCACCGATCAGAATTGGCAGCGCACCGAGTTCTTGCACAGCGACGATCAGCGAACTGGCCGCGCATGCTTTAGCGATTTCCTCCACGACTTTGACATAAGTGAGGAAAGAGCCGCCAAGGCCGCCATATTCCGCCGGGAAAGGAATACCGAGCAAATCGTTTTGCGCGAACAGTTCTTTAATGTCTTGCGGATATTCGCCGCGTTCGTCGATTTCCGCAGCGCGGGGCGCAACCTTCTCCGCGACTAATTGCCGCACGACCTCGAGGATCATTGCTTCTTCGTCTGATGATGTGTCGAGGTGCCCCGCCATTGCCATGATTCTCTCCTAGTCCTCGGAATCAAAAGGTTCTTCGCGACTTCCACAACGGAGGGGCGCACCCTGGAACTGCGTATGTATTCTCGGAAACGTGCTGGAGTCGGACAAGCCCCGAGTGATGAGTAGCTTTTGAAAGGATGTCGATGGATAAAGTCGTGCCCACCCCGGGCGAAGCGGTAGCCGATATTCCCGATGGCGCCAGTATCGCAGTTGGCGGCTTCGGTCTCAACGGCATTCCCCACAACCTTATCGAGGCGCTGCTCGAACAAGGTGCCGGCGAATTGGTGACCGTTTCAAATAACTGCGGCGTGGACGGTTGGGGACTCGGGGTTTTACTGGATGCCAAGCGCATCCGTCGCACTACTGGTTCCTACGTGGGGGAAAACAAGGAGTTCGAGCGCCAGTATTTGCACGGCGAGCTGGAGGTGGAACTCGTTCCTCAAGGGACTTTGGCCGAACGCTTGCGAGCCGGCGGCGCGGGGATTCCGGCCTTCTACACCCCCGCCGGCGTCGGCACTCAAGTCGCAGAGGGCGGCCTGCCTTGGCGGCACGCGCCGGACGGGTCAATCGCAGTAGCTTCTCCGAAAAAAGATACCTGCATTTTTAACGGCAACGAGTATGTGTTAGAACTGGGGATCGTGTGCGACTTCGCTTTGGTGCGCGCTTCTCGTGGCGACCGGCATGGCAACCTCATATATGAGAAAGCGACGCGCAACTTTAATCCGCTTTGTGCTGCCGCGGGACGCATCACCATTGCAGAGGTAGAAGAGCTGGTTGAACCTGGCGCAATCGATCCGCGCGACGTTCACACGCCAGGCATATTCGTGCAACGCGTCGTTTTGGTTGGAGCGCAAGGTAAACGCATCGAACGTGTGACAACGCGCAAGCGACCCAAAGAGGAGGCTGCGTAATGCCTTTGAGTCGAGAACAGCTTGCGCATCGGGTAGCGCAAGAGTTCCGGGACGGACAGTATATCAACCTTGGGATAGGCCTGCCAACACTTTGTCCCAACTATGTGCGGCCGGGCGTTACCGTCGTACTGCAAAGCGAGAACGGAATCTTAGGGATGGGCCCGTATCCGTGGGAGGGGGAAGAAGATCCTGACCTCATCAACGCGGGAAAAGAGACTGTTACGGTAGCCAAGGGCGCGTCGTTTTTTGATTCATCTCAATCGTTTGGAATGATCCGCGGCGGCCACATTGACTTGGCCGTTCTCGGCGCGATGCAGGTCGCGGAATATGGCGACTTGGCAAATTGGATGATTCCGGGGAAGATGGTCAAGGGAATGGGCGGCGCGATGGACTTGGTTCACGGGGCAAAACGCGTGATCGTCATGATGGAGCACGTTGCACGTGATGGCTCTGCGAAAATCGTCAAGCGCTGTAGTTTGCCTTTAACCGGTAAGCGCGTCGTACACCGCATCATTACCGATCTTGCCGTGATCGACGTGGGCGCAGATGGATTGATTTTGCGCGAGCTCGCTGAGGGTGTCAGTATCAATGAAGTAAAAAAATGCACAGAACCCGCCCTGTCCGTACCGGTGGTGCCGGCGACCATGAAGCTTGAAACGCTGCGGTAGTTTCACATGTTGCGATAAGCTGCCTGAGGCCCGTCATAGACGCCGGGCACTGTGCATGAAAACTTCTTGAAGCGCCTGCACAGCAATTCACAGCCGCTTTTCGGTCCCGGACGGAAGCGGCGGGATGCCCAAGAATAACCGGCCAGTGGAAATGGCCGCGCCCCAATCGCGTCGTGGACCGGTGCCGTCCGGAACGGTTACCTTTCTTTTCAGCGATATAGAAGGGAGCACGCAGCGTTGGGAGCGTAACCGCGCGGCTATGCAGGATGCGGTTCGCACGCACGACGCCATCATGCGTGCGGAAATCGCCAAGCACGGCGGTTATGTGTTCAAAACGGTTGGCGACGCGTTCTGTGCCGCGTTTAGAGCGGCGCCCGACGCACTCGCTTCAAGCCTAGGCTGCCAACGCGCGATAACAAGTGAGAATTTCTCCGCAGTTGAAGGATTGCGGATTCGCATAGCACTTCACACCGGTCACACCGACGAGCGGGACGGTGATTACTTCGGGCCTGCGCTTAACCGCGTCGCGCGGCTCATGTCGATCGGACACGGCGGCCAAGTGTTGCTTTCGGATGCTACGCGCGCCCTCGTCCAAGATGACCTCCCAACCGATGCGAAGGTCATGGATCTAGGGTGGCAGCGGCTTAAAGATCTCACCCAACCGGAACACGTCTGGCAACTAAACGTCTCCGATTCTCCAGCGGATTTTCCGCCGCTCAAATCACTGGATGCACTGCCGAACAACTTGCCGATCCAGGCAACCAGTTTTGTCGGCCGCGAGCGCGACGTCGCGCAAGTTAAGAACTTGATCGAACGCCACAGTCTTCTGTCGCTTTTGGGAACTGGTGGAATCGGCAAGACACGGTTGGCGCTACAGGTCGGGTCGGAGCTGATCGACCAATTTGCCGATGGTGTGTGGTTTGCCGATTTTGCGCCCATCTCCGATCGGGAACTCGTAGCGAGCGTTCTCGCCAAAACGCTAGGTATTAGCCAAGCTGAGGGACGTCGCGTTGACGAGTCGATCGCGCCCTGGTTGAAGCGCAAGAAATTACTGCTGATCTTGGACAACTGCGAGCACGTTCTGGATCAGGTGGCTTCCATCGTGGACATGATCCTGAAGACAGCGAAGGATGTCAAAACGCTGACCACATCTCGGCAGGCGCTGGGAATCAACGGTGAGGTCTTGCATCGGCTCTCTTCGCTTTCGATGTCGGACGACGTTGAGGGTTTGGGAGCGACGCAAGCGCTGCAGTATGGTGCCATCGCCTTATTCGTCGATCGTGCTATGGCAGCGGACACCAGGTTCACGCTTACTGACGGCACGGCACCTATCGCCGCAGACATCTGCCGCCGTCTTGACGGCATTCCGCTAGCGATTGAACTCGCCGCCGCGCGTGTGAGAGTCTTAAGCATTTCAAGCTTGGCGCAGCGGCTGGACGAACGCTTTAAGCTGCTCACGGGCGGCAGCCGCACGGCTTTGCCGCGTCAGAAGACCTTGGGCGCCCTCATCGATTGGAGCTACGATTTGCTCGGCGCATCTGAGCAGATGCTCTTCAATCGAGTGGGCATTTTTGCTGGCGGATTTACTCTCGACATGGCGGCAGAAGTCTGTACGGGCGACTGTATCGATGAGGTTGAAGTACTAGATCTATTAACATCGCTAACCGATAAGTCGTTGATTGTTGCCGATACGGCCGGCAAAAACGCACGCTATCGACTCCTCGAATCCATGCGTGCCTACGCGTTGGATAGACTTGCGGTCAAAGGAGAACGCGAGACGCTCTCTCTCCGGCATGCTAAGGCGTTTACAGAACGTGCGCTAAAGGCCGAAAGAAGGTATGGCATTGAGTCGCCTTCGCTGTGGCTTTCTTCACTGGAACCGGAAACTGACAACTTTCGGGCTGTGCTGGAGTGGACGCTGATCGCGAAAAACGACATTGGACTGGGTGGCGCACTTGCTGGAGCGTTAAGAACATTGTGGCAGAACAGCGGCTTGGAAGGGGAGGGCCGCTGGTGGATTCAGACGGCTTTGAAAGAAGTAAGTGAAAGCGACCAGCCCGCAATTGCGGGCCGGCTGTGGCTGGGCCTTGGAACGCTTATGTCCGGCAAGCGTGCGCATGAAGCGGCGAACCGTGCACGTACGCTCTGTCAGCGCGTAGGCGATCGCCTGGGAGTCGTTCGCTCGCTGTATGAGGCATCGTTCGCATCATATCAAATGGGCCAGTTGAGTGAAGCCTCAGAGCTCATCTACGAGGCGCTGGAGGGTGCGCACGACGATGGTGCGACAGTTCTCATCGCGAATTGCCTGGACTTGCAAGCATTGATTGCATTGGCCCGAGGAGATGCTGATGCGGCACGTGAAGGCTTCGCGCGCGCGCTTGAAATCGACAAGAAATCGGGTAACGAATCAGGCGTCGCCGGTGCGCTCGGAAACCTCGCTGAGCTTTCTTTTCGTGAAGGCGACGCACATCAAGCGCTGCTCTATGTAAGCGAGGCACTCGCTATCGACCAGCTCGCTAATAACGCCGGGCACTTAGCCAGTGGTCACATGAACAGTGCGGCCTACTACATTGCACTCGGGGACCTTGAACGTGCGCGCGTATCGGCGCACCAAGGACTGCGGACGGCGCGAAAAGGGCACATGGCGATGCTGGCAGCAATCTCAATCCAGCATTTGGCGCTGATCACCGCCTTGGGAGGCCACATGGCGGATGCCGCGCGGCTTGTCGGTTATGTGGACGCCACATACCAGGAAGTAGGCCTTCGGCGGGAGTTCACCGAGGAGTGGGGTTACCAAAAACTGATGATTGCATTGCGCGAACAACTCAGCGAAGCCGACGTTTACAAATTTTCAGCCGAGGGCGCAAGGTGGTCGGAAGATGAAGCAACCGAGGAGGCAGTCAAAATCTGACCTAGGTTGCTATGCGGGTTTCGTCGCGGAACTGTTTGCGATATAGCCGCGCGTAGGCGCCGTTTCGCGCGAGCAGTACCGCATGGGACCCACTTTCGACAACTTTGCCGTGCTCCATCATAAAGATAATATCGGCCGATAGAATCGTCGAGAGTCTGTGGGCAATTACCAGGCTGGTGCGGCCGCGCATCAAGGGGACGAGTGCTGTTTGGATCGCCGCCTCGTTATGTGAGTCCAAAGCGCTCGTGGCCTCGTCGAGAATAAGAATCCTGGGATCCTTGAGCAAGACGCGCGCGATTGCCAGGCGCTGACGCTCGCCGCCACTGAGTTTGTGCCCACGCTCACCGACCACGGTTTCGTAGCCATCCAGAAGTGAAGCGATAAAGTCATGAATGTTTGCGGCCTTGGCCGCCTGGATGAGTTCCGCATCGGCGGCGCTCGTCTTGGCATAGCGAAGATTGTTCGCGATAGTGTCGTGAAACAAGTACGTTTCTTGAGTGACGATTCCGATGCCGAGACGCAGCGATTCGAGCGTCACCGTTCGAATGTCGTGGCCGTCGATAAGAATGCTTCCGCTTTGCGGTT
This sequence comes from Vulcanimicrobiota bacterium, assembly GCA_030947645.1. Taxonomy (GTDB): domain Bacteria; phylum Vulcanimicrobiota; class Vulcanimicrobiia; order Vulcanimicrobiales; family Vulcanimicrobiaceae; genus JALZBG01. Next base: position 12,960 of record JALZBG010000001.1, read on the forward strand.
CGTAGAAGCGCGGCACGAGTTGCGTTAGCGTCGTTTTTCCGGCTCCGGAAGGTCCGACGAACGCGGCGACTTGTCCGGGTTCTACGTGAAAAGATACTCCGTCGAGCGCTTTGCGTTCGCCGGAGTACGAGAAATGTACGTCCGCGAAACGAAGGTCGCCTTTGATTCTTGCAAGCCCAATGGCTCCAACCGAGGAATAGGCTTCCGGCTCCATGTCGAGATATTCGAAAATGCGCTCAAACACGGCCAGTGCGCTGATGATTTGTACCTGAATACCGGCCAATGCCGCTGCGGGGCCGTAGAGGCGAGTCACGATAAGCGTTACGAAAGCAACGATGATGCCCGTGCTCAGCATGTGTGCAAGGGCGAGCCAGCCACCGCCTAACCAAACAATCGCCGGTCCGATCACGACCATCGCGCTGATGGCCATCATAAACCAACGCCCAACCATGGCAAGCGAAATTTCGAGCTTCATTAGCTGGGTTCCGGCGTCGTAAAACCGATCCCGTTCGTAGAGCTCGCGCGCAAACGATTTTATAAGCGTTATTCCAGAAATTGAAAGCGTTTCTTGGGTGATGCTCTCGATTTGATCTCGCTTTTCGCGCGTGCGCTTGCGTATTTGGTACATCTTCCGCCCAACCGGCGAAAGCGGTAGAATCATTAGGGGTACGACGGCGATTCCAATCAACGCCAGGCGCCAATTGATGAGCAGCATCGTCACTAGCGTGGAGCTGATCATGAAGAAGTTGGTGATGATCGTAACCATGGTCCCTGTGACGACATTGTCGATGTTGTCAACGTCATTGGAAACCCGGTTCATAATTTCACCGGTCTTGGTGTTGGTAAAGAACCCGAGCGACATTTTGTGCAAATGAGCCACCAGGCTGGTGCGGATGTCACGCATGATTCCTTCGCCGACCAGCGAGTTCAGGAATCCCTGATAGACTCCGATTAGGCCCGCAACGATTCCGGATGCAATGATGTAACCCACATCAGTGATGAGCTCGCGAGTGTTTCCATGAGGGATCGCGGAATCGATAATGCGCGCCGTAATGACGGGCCCGATCAACCCAAGCAACGCAACGCTCAGCATGCACACCAGCACGATCGCTTCTTGACGCCAATACGGTGCAAAAAATGCGCCGATGCGCCGCCAGTCAATTTTGTGAACCTGTGGCTTATCGGGTGAGTATGAACTCGACCACATTAAGTGGACGGGCGGCCCGGACATCATACTCCGGCCATAACCCAGCCCACCCTTAAAAGGTTGTCTCTAATGTGCCCGCGTCGTCTGATGCAGCGTTACTTTATTGCCTTCGGGATCTTTGAACGACGCGAGCCGGCACACCGGTGTCTCATGGACGCGTTGCGGTGCAATTCCCTTGGATCGGAGCTCCTTGAGTGCTGCGTCAATGTCAGCGACTTCGAGCGCGATGCCGGCGGCGCTACCCGGTGGTACGTCCATCCATTCGTGCGTCATCACGCTGAACCACGAATTCCCGACTGCGAATTCGGCATACAGCATTTTGCCGTCTTCTGCATAATTTTCGCCGAGCTGTAGTCCCAAAGTGTCGGCATAAAAATTCACTAATTTTGCGACATCGGCAGCGGGATATGCGGTGAACGCAATTCCTTTCACCATCGATGCTACCTCTTTCCGTTTCGCAGGGCGGCAAGTTCCTTGTACAGTTTCTTTTCGTTGTCGCTGAGATTTTGAGGCAACTGTCCCACGAGTCGCACGTACTGATCTCCTGCGCCGCCGTTTTTCGCTTTGGGCATCCCTCTTCCGGCCAGACGCAAAACCTTGTTGTTTTGCGTTCCCGAAGGGATGGTCATGGTCACCTGCCCGCTCATCGTTGGCACGGTGACTTCACCGCCCAGCACGAGGTCGTAAACACTGACGGGAAGATCGACGTACAAGTCATCGCCTCTTCGCTGATAGCCGGCGTCGTCCACTAGATTGACCACGAGAAAGAGGTCGCCGTTTGGTCCACCGGACACACCCGCACCGCCCTGCCCGCCCAGACGTATGCGCTGGCCCAGACGAACTCCTTTAGGGATGGTCACATCGAATTTTTTGGTTTGTAGCACGCGGCCGGTACCGTGACATTGAGGACACAAACTGCCACGATCGGTTCCCGTTCCGTGACAACGTGGACAGAAATCCTCGATCTGCAACGAGACGGATTTTCGGCCACCTTCGAAGGCGTCTTTGAGCGTCAGCTCGATGCTTGTTTCCAAGTCCTGTCCGCGCTGGGCAAAGCCCCTGGTCTGGGTAGTTTGCCGCTTACCGATACCCGAGAAAAACATGTCGAAAAAGTCCGAGAAGCCACTGGTTCCCGGAGCGCTTTCAAAGCCACCAACGTCGAAGGATCCTTCGCCCTGCGCAGTGCGATAACGCCGTTGCTGTTCGGCCTGCCGCTGCGCCTGCTGCCAGTCACTGCCCAAAACGTCGTACTTTTTTCGTTTTTCCGCATCGCCCAGCACTTCGTAGGCTTCCTGGATGTCTTTGAACTTTTCCTCAGCTTGCTTTTGGTTGCTGGGATTGGCGTCCGGATGCCATTTACGCGCCAGCTTGCGGTATGCGGATTTGATGTCTTTCTCCGGCGCATTCTTCGGCACGCCCAAGATGTCGTAGTAATTCTTATAGGTCATGCTCTATGCCGGAATGACCACCGAGGCAGTGACGCTATTGCGGTTCATTCTTCGCGACAATCACGCGCGCGGGCCGAAGTAGCTCGCCTGCCAGCGTGTAGCCTTTTTGCGCTTCCTCCAGAACGACATCATCCGCCACGCCCTCGGCTGCTTGCGTTCCAATCGCTTCGGCGACCCTGGGATCGAACGGCGCGCCCTTGACGTTGATTGGCTTTACGCCTTCGCCGGCTAACATCGCTTCGAACCCTTTGAGGGTTTGTTGCACGCCGCCTCGCAGCCCCTCGGAATTTTCACCGTAGGAGAGAGCCCGCTCCAAATTGTCCAGAACCGGCAGAAACTTTTCTAACAACGATCTGCGTCCCGCAAGCGCGATGTCGGAAAATTGCCGCTCGATGCGTTTCTTGTAATTATCAAAATCCGCCATGGCGAGAAGAAACTTGTTGTAGTTGTCTTCCGCTTTGGCGTTTGCAGCGGCGAGTTGGGTGCCAAGGTCTTCGGAGAGTGCTTGAACCTCCGAGGTCCCGTTGGTAGCAATGTCCTCGCCCTGCGCTTGTGCAGTGGATTCTTGTTCCATTAGGGCTCCAAGTACGGACGCGTGGGCGATCGCTCACCCACGCGTCAGCGAGTTATTTTGCTTCTTTGAATTCAGCGTCGATGACGTCTTCGCTGGGCCCTTGTGCGCTGCCATCTTGCGATGCAGCGCCCTCAGCCGCGCCGTTCGGCGACGCAGCTCCGTCACCCGGCGTTCCGGTTTTCTGATAGAGCAGCTCCGCCATCTTGAACGACGCCTGCTGCAGTTTATCGGACGCCGCCTTGATCTCGTCTGCGGTGCCGTTTTCTGAAAGCCGTTTCAAATCGGCCAACGCTGATTCGACGTCGCCTCGGGCGCCCGCATCAAGTTTATCGCCGACTTCCTTAAGTGACTTCTCCGTTGAGTAGATCAGGCTGCTCGCAAGGTTGCGCGTTTCAGCTTCCTCGCGTTTGCGCTTGTCGTCGGCTGCGGAAGCTTCCGCATCCCGAACCATCCGCTCCACTTCGTCCTTGGAAAGGTTCGTAGTCGCGGTAATCTGGATTTGTTGCTCTTTGCCGGTTCCCAGGTCCTTTGCACCGACGTTGACGATGCCGTTGGCGTCGATGTTGAACGTAACCTCAATTTGCGGCACGCCGCGAGGCGCAGCGGGAATGCCCTCAAGTCGGAATCGGGCCAGGGTCTTATTGTTTTGCGCCATCTCACGCTCGCCTTGAAGAACGTGAATGTCCACCGAGGTTTGGCCGTCTTCGGCCGTCGTGAACACCTGCGTCTTTCGCGTGGGAATCGTCGTATTGCGTTCGATAAGTTTCGTCATGACGCCGCCGAGCGTTTCCAAGCCCAGCGATAGCGGTGTCACGTCCAGGAGAACGACGTCACGGACCTCGCCTGCGAGGACGCCACCCTGAATGGCCGCGCCAATCGCAACGACTTCATCAGGATTGACACTCTGGTTGGGGTCTTTTCCAGTGAGCTTTTTGACCAGTTCTTGAATAACCGGCATCCGAGTCGAACCGCCGACCAATACGACTTCATCGATCTTGGAGACGTCCATTTTTGCGTCCGCAATCGCATTCTTGAACGGTTGCACGCAGCGATCGGTTAGATCAGAGGTGAGTTCTTCAAACTTGGCACGCGTCATGGTCACGTCGAGATGCTTGGGACCGTTTTGGTCCGCCGTGATGAACGGCAGATTGATATTGGTCTGCACCACGCTCGAAAGTTCGATCTTAGCTTTTTCCGCCGCTTCCGTCAGGCGCTGCATTGCCTGCTTGTCACTGGAAAGATCGATCCCTTGCTCTTTGCGGAATTCGCTCACCAAATCATCCACTAAACGCTTATCGTAGTCATCGCCTCCCAAGTGCGTATCGCCGTTGGTGGCCTTTACTTCGAAGACGCCGTCGCCGACTTCCAGAATCGAAACGTCGTACGTTCCACCGCCTAAGTCCCAAACCAAAATCGTTTCGCTCGTCTTCTTGTCGAGTCCGTACGCCAGGGCAGCCGCCGTCGGCTCGTTGATGATCCGAAGAACGTCTAAGCCGGCAATACGGCCCGCGTCTTTGGTTGCTTGACGCTGCGCGTCGTTGAAATAGGCCGGCACCGTAATTACGGCCTTGCTGACCTTCTCTCCGAGATAGTTGGAAGCGTCGTTCGCCAGCTTCTGTAAAATCATCGCCGAGATTTCTTGCGGCGTGTAATCTTTGCCGTCGATTTTTACTCTGAAATCCGTTCCCATGTGCCGTTTGATCGAGGCGATCGTCCGGTCGGGGTTTGTGATAGCCTGGCGTTTTGCCAGTTGTCCAACGAGCCTCTCGCCCGTCTTCGTGAAGGCAACCACCGACGGGGTTGTGCGACTCCCTTCGGCGTTTGCGATTACGGTTGGTTGTGAACCTTCCATTACGGAGACGACCGAGTTGGTTGTCCCCAGGTCGATACCGACCACTTTAGGCATAAATTTATTCTCTCTTTCCGAATCCGGTGGACCAGCTTTACGAGCGCCTGTTGGCACTTGCGTTTCGGCCTTGCCGCTTACCCAAACTCAAGGATGGTTGTGCACCGATCATACTACAGTATCGGCGCGTAATTGTTCCACTATGAGAAACAAAGAAAAAGGCCCCGCGGTTGCAGGGCCTCAGGGTGGCATTGTTATGGATTCTGTTGCTGCGGGGGTGGCTCGGCGTCGGCCGGACGCTCCGTAACGCGCACGGAGGCCAAACGTTTGACGCCCTGGCTCCAGACTTGCAATGAAATTGTTTGTCCGGGCTTGGTGGCGCGGATTGTAGCCACAAGCTCCGTCGAGCGTGTGACCGCCTTTCCGTTTACTTTCAGAACAACATCTCCCGGCTGCAAACCTGCAGTATCTGCGGGAGAACCTTGGCTGATCTGGGCGATCGCAACACCTTGGCCGGAATAGTTCAGTTGATTTCTCACGCTCGGACTAAGGTCGGCGAGCACGGCTCCGATGAACCCGGCATTGGTCCCCTGGTGTACGCCCGGGTTGCGCTCAAGCGACGCGAGCGTCGTGCGCACGATATTCGACGGAATCGCGAACCCGATGCCCTGAGCGGATCCCGGGCTGGCTGTTGATTGGTTCACTCCGATGACCCGGCCGGTGACGTCCACCAGCGGCCCCCCGGAATTTCCGGGGTTGATGGGCGCAGAGGTTTGCATCAAACCTTTGAAGGTAATGACACCCCCGTTTTCGTCCGGAATCGGCTCGGTGCGGTTAAAGCCCGAAACCACTCCCACGGTGACCGTCTGCTGCAGTTGCAGCGGTTCTCCGATGGCGATGGCCCATTGACCTTGCTCCAGGCGGTCCGAATCCGCCAGGACCAGCGGTGGGGGCAGCTTGCTGTAGCCGTCCACTTTAATCAGGGCTAAATCCGCTCCGATGTTGGTGGAGACGACGTGTGCGGGCACCCGGTCGTTGTTTTGGAAAACGACTTCCAGCTTCGAAATCGTCGCGTTTCCTGGTGGTGAGACGACGTGCGCGTTGGTCACGATGAGCCCCGAATTGGAGTAAATAAATCCCGAGCCCGAAGCACGGGCGTGGTAGGGTTGGACCGGGGCTGCGCCTTGCCCGCCAAAGAATTGCGAGAATGGATCGAACGGCATGCGCTGTTGCCCGTTGACGACCAGGTTGATGGCGACGACGGACGGCTTCACGCGTTTCACGGCGCTTACGATCCGGTCTTGATCGCTCGTCCCGGTGTAGGGAGCGGCGGATAATGCGGGCGGGCTGTTGTTCGGCCCCGCAACGTTGACGAAATGCGTGCTGGCATAGAGCATCATGGCGAAGCTGCCGACAATAGCGCCCGCAAGGGCCACGATGGCGGTTGGCAACAGACGATTTTTGAACATGAACTAACCTGCTTGTCGGGAGTGGAAGCTTCTCATATGTACCGCAAGGACGGCAAAATGTCACGCCCTGCTTGATTCTGGCCGAAGATTGAGCGAACCAGCCCGGTTGCTCCCCTAAGCGCTGAGCCCGCGGAGCGCCGGAACTCGCGGCATCAACGCCAAGCCTGCGGTCACCTTAAAGTGGTCTCCGGACAGCAATCGTTCGAGCTTGGGAGCGTCAACCGGGCGGCTGAAATGGAACCCCTGCACCTCGTCGCAAGGCAACGAACGAATAAACTCCCACTCTCTCGCCGACTCGACACCCTCTGCGGTCACGCGGAACTCCAGGCTTTTCGCAAGCGTGACGATGGTTTTCACGATTGCCTGATCGCGTGCGTTGTGAGTAACTCCCGATATGAACGACTTGTCGATCTTGATGGCACTAACCGGAAGAGTTTGAATGTAGGCGAGTGAGTTGTATCCAATGCCGAAATCGTCGATCACGATTCGAATCCCCATTGCGTGAAGCGAGTACAGCGTTCTGTTTGCCAACTCGTTGAGAAGCATATTTTCGGTAACCTCAATTTCCAGTGCGTCGGAGGTCAATCCAAGATTGGTAAGTTCGGCTGCAATCGTTTGTGGTAGTTCTAGTTCGCGAAGATCGCGGGCACAGAGGTTTATCGAAATACGAAAAGCTCCGTTACCCGCGGCCCTGCAGCGAGCAGTCTGAGCGCAAGCCGTTTTTATCACCCATTGGCTGATTTCTACGATCATTCCGGTTTCTTCAGCCAGCGGGATAAATTGGCTTGGAGAAATTTCTCCCAGGGTGGGATGCTTCCAGCGAAGTAATGCTTCCGCCGCCACAATAAGACCGGAACTCGTCTGAATGATTGGTTGGAAATACAAGCAGAGTTCGTTTTTAGCCAGGGCTTGTCGCAAATCATGTTCCAACGTTAAACGTTCTAAGGCCTTCGCGTGCATCGATCGGTGGTAGAAGTGTATGCAATTGCGACCCGAATCCTTAGCGCGGTACATCGCGGCATCGGCATTTTTGATGAGTTCCTCAGGCGTATTGCCATGTAGCGGGAAAACGCTTACGCCGATGCTTGCAGTGACAAACATCTCGCGGCCTTCTACGATGAAAGGGTCCCTTAGCGTTGCGAGAACGCTTTCGGCGATGTCCCTGCCTCGATCGTGGTCACAGGGTAATGCAACGATGAACTCATCGCCTGAGGGCCGAAAAATGACGTCTTCACCCCGAATGCAAAGCCGAAGCCGGTCGGCGATCTTACGCAATAAATCATCGCCGGCTTGATGCCCCAACGTATCGTTGATCATTTTGAACCGGTCGACGTCGATAAAGAACAGGGTTAACGGTTTGTTGCTTATCGCGCTTTGCTCAACCATTCGTGCGAGATTTTCCGTTAGCGCTAGACGGTTAGGCAAACGGGTCATCGCGTCGGTCCGCGCCAGCTGTGCCAGATCCTGAGCTTGTTGTTTAATCTCCGTAATGTCGAGCGCGACGCCGATGGCCCCAATCACGTCGCCTAGCGTGTCGCGTAATGGTTCCACGTGATTTCGCAGCCAGCGACCCTCACGCGGGGAGTCGAACTGAAGGGAATTCCCGGAGGCGATGCAGGCCAGCGCAATTTTTTGTTCTTTGAGGCCCGCGCCTTCATCCAGCATCCGATGGTAAGGCTGGCCCATCACGTCACTCTCGCGCAGACCTGCGGACGCGAGACCGCCGCCGATTATGGATGTAAAACGCATTTCCCGGTCAACCGTCCACACCACCGCCGGCACTTGATTGAGCAGTAGGCGCAAGCGGCGTTCGCTTTCCTTCAACTGAAGTTCAGCGTTTTTGCGTTCGCTAATGTCCCGCAGATATACCAGAGTTTCTCTGGCCGCCGGCTGAATTCGGATCTCGATCCAAGCACCCGTAGAGGCAAAGTATTGTAATCTCTCCACGGAGAGTCCCGAATTGCGAGCGGTCAGCATGTCGGGGACGAGTTCTGAGGCGAGGGGATCCAGAACGCCCGCGACGGATTTTCCGACGAGTTCGCGCGCTCTTTTACCCAGCAGGGCTTCGGCTTGTTCGTTGACGTGTGAAAACCGCATCTGCTCGTCGGCGATGAACAAGCCGTCGGCGATGCTTTCAAGTAAGCTGTAACGCTTTTCATCCAGCATGCCCACGAGCCGGGCACGCATTAGCTGATACCGGAGCGCGATTGCTATGGCCGCAACTATCCCGATGATGGCGTAGGAAGCTAGCATCGAGTCATGCGCCTCTGCGCCACTGCAACTCCGTTCGGAGCGCCTTTCGAGAATCGACGCCAAACGACGCGTACACCGCTTCGATGTGTTTTCCAATAGTAAAGGCGCTGCGGCTGAAGCGGTGCGACATTTGCTTCACTTCCAAGCCCTCGCAGAGAGCCTGCGCAACCTGCCGTTGCATGGCGGTCAGATCGCATAACAAAAATTCATCTTCCGGCAACGTGGCATCGTGCAGGTGTTTGTAGACGGGACTGTTGGGGAAGTGCTTTGCGTGTTCATTCGCTAGGTCTAGCCAGGGGGCGCCACCGGTGGCATTGTGCACAGCAAGGGCGGCCAGACTCGCGCGGTGATGATGGTTTGCCGCAGAAAATATTTCGTAAGCATCCTCGAAGAGCCGGGCCGCATATTTGGCGTTACCAAGAATCTGGTGTACGGTTCCCGACGCATATCTTTCAAACCCGATGGCGCGGCGGTCGAACGTCACGGCAAGCGTTGGACTGATGCTTTCGGTTCCTAATTGAATGTATGTTGAAACGTATCGTTGAGCTTGCGCCATATCCACCGGCGCGCACAGAAGCGCGAGGGTGACCAGCGCCAACCGTTCTTCTCCGCGGGTTTCGCTCCACGTGACTTGGCGGGCGAGTTTTTGTGCGCTCAGCAATTCTTCGCTCGCCCAGGTCTCGTTGCGATTCATGCGGGCGACATAGGCCCGATCGAGATGGGCCATGACCTTCCAAGCCCTGCTTGGTGCGATTTCCTTTGAGTCTTTGAAGAGCCATTGCGCGCGGCCTGACTCTCCACGCAGAAAGGCATCCCACGCAAGCGCTCGCAGGGATTGAAACTGGTCGGTCCGTATGTCCGCGCTCCATTCGAGCCGTTCGTACGCGAGTTCGCCCGCAGCGATGCCTGCCCGGTGCCCGATCTCCATTGCGACCCGAAGCAGGGAATGGATGCCAATTGCCACCGCGGCCGCATCGCAGTCATCGGGTCTGCGTTCGACAATGTCCAACGCGGCAATAAAATCCTCGACCTGCGACTCGTAGCTCCCGAGACCCGCGTGCATCCACGCACGCACCAGTAATGCTGGAACCTTTACCGCGGGGCTGGGGTCTTTTAACGACGCTTGCAAATCTTCACAGTGGGGGTCAAAATCGTGCATGAGCCAGCGCAGTCTCGCCCGGTGATAGGCTGAGAGCGATAAACACCACCGCAGGGACTTACCGGCAATGGCATCTGCGTTTTCAAACATCGCGGAGGCCGCGGAAAAATTACGAGCATTGGCATATGCTTTTCCGGAACTAATATAGTATTGGAAGCGACCGTTGACCGAGGTGAAAACGTCTTGGCATCCCGCGAGCAGTTCAAGAGCCAGTACGGGATCGCGGCGAGTGCCGATCTCGGCTTTCAGCAAGACGCCGCCTTCGTTGAGCGGCGATGGCCAGTCTTCACAGCCGAGCAGCGTCGCAAGCGCTTCGTCATAGTGCGCGCGCCTTAAACTCTGCGTTGCGTCCTTGAGTAAGTCCGCAAATGGCGGGGAATCCGCCGCCGAAGAAGGTAGCGAGCGCAGCAGCGAAATGGCGTGTCCCTAATCCTTCAGCGTCCCTAAGTCGAGTGGCAGTCCGGGGAGTAGAGTAATCAAGGGGCCAGGTACAGAGAGTAATCCGGTGACGGTCTGACCCAACGCAGTGTTGGTCTGTCCAACCGCGGTCTTGTAACTGTTGTAGATCCTTGAGCCATAGGAGCCGTTCGGGATGGCCAAAAACTGGAAATTGCCGGCCTTGTCGGTCGTGGCGGTACCGACGACGTTTTTTGAAGCATCTGTAACGACAACGGTAGCACCGGATACGGGAAGCCTCAAAAGGTTAAGAATTTTTCCGACGATCTGACCGCTGCTTTGTTCCTGCGCGGTAAAAAATGTTGAACGGACGACGACGTTATTGGTGCCCAGGGTGAGAGATTCGGCGGCATTGAAATCAATGCGTAGGCCATTTGCCAGCGCGGTCTGGGAAGAAAACGGAAGCTTCACGAGGACATTCGCCGTCCCCGGTGTGCCTTGTTGCGTCGAAGTTTCGCGACCGGCGTTGACCGTACTCAAAGAAGGTGCCCCGTAGACAAACGACATCGGCAAGGTGCGGCCGTTCAACACAACCTTGCTGGAGGGAATGTCTACTATCACGCGCAGGGCATCGTACGTCCCGAGCGCCAGTTGCGTCGAACCCAAATCGAGTGATTGGGTTTGGTAGTTTAAGAAGTTTATGATTTTCGGCGAACTGTAGGAGAGAAGCGGGACAATCGTACCGCTCTTAACCGCATCAATACGCCTGATGCCAAGGTCTACTTCTGAGGGAAGCTGGTTTCCCAACAAAGGAGCGGCGTCGGAAGCGGACATATGATAGCGCGAGGCCGGCACCCCGCCGAGCGAATCCTTTGGTCCGATGCCTCCGACTGCGGGGTCTCCGCCGATTGCGGAACATCCCGTTACTCCGATAAGCAGCATAAAAAAGGCCGAGACATAAGGTTGTTTCACAGCGGCTCCACGAGACACTAGGCGACAAAGCGATTAAGCAAGTAGTATGTAGCAAGTATACCGGGTTAGCAGCCGTATAGCTACCAGTTTGGCCAGCGAAGCGACGTCAAAAACCGAAACTTTACCTTGAAGTGCCGTGCGGTTGCGCCATCCTTGGTGCGACAGCGGCGGAGCTTGATTGCCGACGCTGCGGGTTAGCGCAACCTGCGGTCCTAAGTCCGCGCCGATTAGAGAACGGCTCAGGTGCGGCGTGCAAATTCTCTAGCGCCGAGGATACGTCGGGCGGTTGACTTCAGCCACGTCGACCAATTGCTGCAAAGGTCCGGCGGAAGTGACGGTTCGGCGATCGTTTCTGCCTACCTCAAAGCCGTTATCTGGTTTGCGTAAGCTGTTGTTGCGCCGTCAATACGTCCGCTCTATGCAAACCAGCGAAGAGAGCGCCTGAGTCACTGCGACCTGCTCGCGCAGCACGTCCACCCCCGGCGATTTGGCCGACGTGTTCTTTGGCGCGAGCTACGGGCAGTAGAGCCGTTCTTGTAATTGAGATTTTTTTGCGCCAGACGAACTGCATTCGCTTTGTCAGCAATCGCAAGATAGCCCGTTGCCACCGTGACCGCCGGTTATTGCTCGGCACGGCGCAGGTCGTTGCGGGCAGCTTCCAGTTGGCGACGGTCCTGTTGACTAAGGCGCGTTATTTCGCAAACAGCGCTGCGAACGCGCCTGAGAAAAGAATGATGAAAATGGCCGTTCCATAGGCGAGTGGTCTTGACGCGCGCGCGATTACCAGCAGCGCTGTAGCCAGCAAAAAGACGCCCCAGACGGAAAAGGGATTGATTGCGGAGAGAAGGGCCACCGCCTTCGGGCCGGCGTGCGGTGCTACCCACGCTGCGCTGGGCAGAGCCGCAGTAAGTGCTATGGTAGTGTCGTACGATTGCGGCCCGCGCAGCGCGGCGATGAGTCCTGTGAATAGGTAGGCGATCCCGAAAGTCACAACGCTGATGTTCATGGCCGCGGCCCAAAACTGTTTGAAGGTCCCTGGCCCCCGGCCGATCGCATTGGCAACGAGCATGATGACGGTTTGCACCAGTGCCGCCAATAAGAGATACACCGGCACCAGGCACCAGCCGAACCGGACTATCATCGACGCAAAGGCCAGAGCCTGTTTTTGTTTATCGGGAGTCATCTGCGCAAATTGCCGATCGTGGGCCATCTGAGCGGTGAAACCGGTCTGCACCGCGTGCAGGGTCGCCGGCTCCACCAACAAACTGCCGATGAGACCCAAGACGGCTGCGATGATGAAGGCCCAGCCCCACATGGGGAATTCACGAAGGGTGGAAAAGGCGTCGCGTGGCGCAAGGCAAACGTTTAGAACGGTGGCTAAGCCGTTCGATTGGGGAGCAGGCTCGGATTGTATAGCCATGCGGGTCCCTCTTTAAAGAGCGAGAACAAATACGCCGACAGTTTCGACACCGTCAGCGACATCGATGTTTCATACCCGCGGTCTGTCTGCCTTTAGCAGCGTGTCGATGGGCAATTTCCGTACGATGATCCGTCGCAATCGATCCAGGTGTTCCTCGTGAAGCTCAAGGAGTTTGAGCTGTAAGATCGTTATGGCGCGGTGCCGGGCGCGCGACGAGTAGAGCTGTGAAACACTGTAACGCGGCGGCTTATGCCGAGTCGAGGAACCTGCGTGAGCCGGGGTCTGGGCAGCGATGGGGAGAACAATCCCGAAACTGAGCGCCAGCGCGGCGCGGGCGAATGCGAACATGAGCTACCTCCGCCTTCGCCTTCACGCGACTGCGGCCAACCACAAGCCGGTAGAAGCGAGTCGGACTTGAGCGCCTTGACGACGAGCTCCATAGGAAGCATTTGATAGCGGACACCCTGATAGTTCCCTCGCCGCCCGATCGACCGTACACACGCGTCATCCCGCTCGGCGGCTGCGGCGAGATTGGCCGCAACATGACGGTCATCGAAACCAACAACGACATGGTCGCGGTAGACTGCGGTTTGATGTTTCCGGACGACGAGATGTACGGCGTGGATATCGTCATCAACGATTTCAGCTATCTACGCGAGCGCGCCGGCAAGTTTCGAGCGCTGCTCGTCACGCATGGCCACGAAGATCACATCGGCGGCATTCCGTATCTGTTGCGCGAGTTCACCATACCCGTTATCGGAACGCCCTTGTCTCTCGCCCTGATTCGGGCGAAGTCGCGCGAACACAATATGGGTGAGGCGACGTTTTCTCCAATCCAACCGGGGGCGCGCGTCCGCCACGGCGAGATCGAAACGCAATTCCTGCACATCAATCACTCGGTGGCCGGCGCATGTTCGCTCGCGATTCGAACACCGTCCGGCACAATCTTTCATACCGGCGACTTCAAGTTCGATCAAACGCCTATTGACGGACGACCGGCGGATTTCGCGGCTATTTCGCGCATCGGTGATGAAGGTGTGCTGTGCATGCTCTCGGACAGCACCAACGCCGAACGCCCAGGTCATACACTTTCCGAACGGACGGTCGGAGAAGCTTTCAGCAACGTGTTTTCGCATGCCAAAGGACGCATCATCGTCGCTTCGTTTGCCTCAAATGTGCCGCGCATTCAACAAGTTGTCGATCACGCGGTCCGATTCAAACGCAAGATAGCTTTTTTAGGAAGGTCTTTGCTCAACGTCATCCATTTTGCTTCGGAACTTAAGCATCTGCAGATTCCGGCAAGTTCGGTGATACGCATCGAGCAGGTAGACGAGTATCCGCCGGAATCTGTCGTGGTCATGACGACCGGCTCGCAAGGCGAACCCATGTCGGCACTCACGCGCATGTCGGTCCGCGACCACCGGAAATTAAAGATCGTCCCTGGCGATACGGTCGTCATCAGCGCCACACCCATTCCCGGCAACGAAAAGAGCGTTCATAAAACCATCAATAACCTGTACAAACTCGGTGCCACGGTCATTCACGGAACCGATGGACGATCGCACGTGTCGGGACACGCTTCGCAAGAGGAATTGCTCTTGATGCTCAACTTGGTGAAGCCCGAGTACTTCGTTCCCGTGCACGGTGAATACCGGATGCTGATCATGCACGGAAAACTGGCTGAGAAAACCGGCGTCTATCCGGAGAAAGTATTCGTGCTGGAGGATGGCGACGTGCTGGAATTCGCCGATGGGCGCGGCGAGAAGATCGGCAAGACATACGGCGGGAACGTCATGGTCGACGGTTCGGGCGTGGGGGACATCGGAACGGCGGTGTTGCGCGACCGCAAAGCCCTTTCCAATGACGGCATCATGATGGTGGTCGTAACCATAGACGCCGAGGAAGCCCGGGTTATCGCCGGACCGGACCTCGTTACCCGCGGAGTATTCTACATTCCGGAATCAAATGGTGTTTTGGATGAATTGAAAACCCACTTGCGCCGAGTTGTGGAAGACTGCTCGGTGGAAGGCATTCGCGACGTCAACACGGTTAAAGAGCACATCCGCATCGGGCTATCTAAAGCCATCTATGAAAAAACCCGCCGGCGTCCGATCGTGATTCCCGTCGTCATGGAAGTATAAACACACCGCTCGGCAAAGACTGCCCGATGACTAGCCGCAAGAACTTTTTGGCTGCATTCGCGTCCGCGACAGCCGCGATGACCCTGGCTTCGAGAAAGGGCGGCGCGCAGCCAAGTCCCATTCCGCGCGCGTCGGCCCCTCCGGCTGCTGTAGCCTCGCCCACGGCCTCGCCGCCAAAACCTTCCGAGGCGGCGCTTGCAACTGCAGCGCTGATGCTCGCATTCGATCCGAAACTTTCCCACAGTGAACTACGGACGATCGCCGGTGCTATCGATAGCAACCGCAAAGAAGGACGTTCCTTGAACAAGGGCAAGCGCCGCTTAAGCAATTCCGACGAACCGGTAACGACGTTTCGCGTTCCCTTCCGATGATGAGCGAGGACATCGCCTTTTCCGATGGCGTTGCGCTAAGCGGACTGTTAGCGCGCAAAGCAGTTTCCTCCGTTGAACTGACAGAGCTCTACCTTTCACGTTTAGAAAAGTATGGGCCGCACTACAATGCCGTCGTCACCATATTGCACGACCGCGCTTTACGCGAAGCGCGCAGGGCGGACCGTGAACGAGCACGCGGCATCGTGCGCAGCGCGCTGCACGGCGTGCCCTATGGAGTCAAAGATCTGCTCGCAACGCCGGATGCTCCGACCACCTGGGGCGCCGCGCCGTATCGCCATCAACGTTTCAACTTCGATGCAACGGTGGTTGCAAGGCTACGTGACGCGGGAGCGGTATTGCTGGCGAAGCTGGCAATGGTCGAGCTAGCCGGCGGTTTCGGATACAATGATGCCGACGCTTCGTTTAGTGGGCCCGGCCGCACGCCTTGGAATCGCAAGTTTTGGAGCGGCGGTTCTTCCAGCGGCTCGGGTATTGCCGCCGCAGCCGGACTGGTGGGTTTTGCGATCGGTTCGGAAACATCCGGATCAATTTTATTTCCCGCAACTGCGTGCGGCGTCACCGGTTTGCGCCCCACCTACGGGCGCGTCAGTCGCCACGGCGCGATGGCGCTCTGCTGGACGCTCGATAAACTCGGACCGCTGGCGCGCTCCGCTCGTGATACGGAATTGATTCTGAAAACGATTTCCGGCGTAGATCCAAACGATCCGACAGTCGTCAAAGCACCGTTTTTGTCGGCGCGGAGACGCCCGCGCATCGCTGTCCTCAAGCATGCAACCCAAAAATCGATGCCGGCAGTGCAAAAAAACTTCGCCGCATCGCTCAAGGTGCTTGAATCTTTCAGTGATGTTAGCTTCGAGGTTGCCCTTCCCGACCTGCCGTACGGCGCGGCGGTGGATGCGATCGTTAATGCGGAAGGAGCCGCTGCTTTTCGCGAGCTCATTGAGAGCGGCCGTTCCAGGGAATTGCGGTCCGTTGACGACCGCACCGGCGGTTATGCGGCGTATGCAACGCTCGCGGTGGATTATATCGACGCCATGCGCCAACGCGTAAAAATGATTGCTGCAATGAACAAAGCATTCGAGCCGTACGATGCGGTGGTATCGCCAACGCTGCCCACCGTGACCTACCCTATCGGCGTGCCGTTCGATAAGGTGTATACGCAGTATCCCGGAAAAGTAAGTCTCATTAGCCCGGGCAACTTGGTCGGCGTTCCGGCCATCGCGGTACCCAACGGTTTTGGAGAAAACCATCTTCCGACGTCAATATCATTCCTGGGTCGCGCGTTTGGCGAGTTCCAACTCACGGCGATCGCAAAGCGATATCAAAGGGCTACTGATTTTCACGGCCGTCGACCCCCGGCAGCCTAACATCACGGAAAAAAGAAGAAGCGAGCGTTTGCGAGCCGCCCTTTCTTCCAATCGGGTCTTAGTACGTTGCCGAAAATGCTTTGGACAGGGAAACATCCGCTTGTCCATTAGTACCGGTGATTGTAGGAGTTTGATTAGTACTGATTGGCGGTGATGCTTCAAATGCCGGATAGTCGTAGCTTGCGGCGTACACTTGGTAAGCATCTCCCGACGAGATACTCGGCGTTGCGTTCGCGCCACCTTGGCAGCCGGATCGGTTGCATGGTCCCAGGTTGTCGGGAAGAGTAAACGACGCGATTCCCGTCGCACGCGCTGGCCCCAGCGTATAGTAGGTGCCTTTGGTCGTATCAGCCACATAGATGAGCGTTTCGACGATTCGTGGGTCCGCGGGCACTGTAACCGTTGCAGCGCCGCCGCCCGCCCCGTCCGATGTGAAAGCCGGCGTGGGCAGCGTCGATAAAACCACCGTGTTCGTTAGTGTGGCTGATGCGGTAAACGTCTGCGAAGGCGCATTTGCAATTGGAACGTTCACGCTAAGGGTGTAGGAGCCAGCGACTGGGGTGGCTTCAAAGGCGTTGAAGCCTTGAGAATACCCTTGAAAACCGGCTGGATACGTGCCGTCATTGAAAAACGGATACGCCGGCGGGGCACCCACGTAGGTCAATCCACCGCTCGGCGAATAGAACGGCTGAGCGTACAGCGGAGGATTGCCGGGGTAGAGCGCCTCGCTGGCGGAGTTATTGAAAGGCCCAAATCCATACGAGAAAACCCCGCCGGTGCTGCTGAACGTCGTAGGCGTTGGGGTCTGGGTGACGTTGGGATTTTGTGGTGAAGCGCTGATGTGGTTTGTCCCGGCATCAGCGGCCGGAGCAGTTGCCGGCACTATGAAACCGGCCGGCCCCGTTACCATGGGCGTATTTACGAGCGTAGCGGATGTTCCATTTGGTTGACGGAACGTCGCGACGGTGTTTAGCGCAATCGCGCCGTCGAACGCAACGTTCGCAGTTCCTACGGCGAACTGAAGCTTTGAGTTTCCCAAGCTTACTGGACTAACAGTAGGGTTGATCGAGTTCCCATTGCTCGAGCAGGCCGTGATCAGACCAACCGTGGACAGGATAAGCAGTGCATTAACGGCTTTCACTGCCGGTCCTCAAAGCTTTGCTTGGACGTAGAAATAGAACGTCCGCGGGGCGCCGTTGGGAAAGTTCACGTACGCATTTTGGCCCTTTACCGCCGCAGGGTAATTCGCGAAACCGAGCTGCGGATACAAGTACGCGCCGGGAATGGTTCCCGTGAGGGGGCCTGACAACCCGGTCGCTACTGGTTGATAAAACGTGTTGAGTTGGAGCCCGGTACTTCCGGGTCCCACGAACAACTGGTTAAACAGGTTTTGCACGGTAAGCCCGTACGTCAACCGTTTTGACCCCTCGTATTCAACGGTAATGTTCGTGAAGGAATTCGGGTGGGACAGTTTGCCACCCGGAAAGCTTCCTTCAGGTGTACCTCGCGTCGCTGCAATATTGGGTGCAAACAACGATCCTGGATTCATCGGATCTATGTATTGAACGGCGCCTTGGGGTGAGCCATTGATTCCCGAGGTGACATTTGTATTAGGGAGATTATAGGGCACCCCGTTCACAAAAACCGCGCCGAGGAGCCCCGCACCGAGCGGGTAGCCGATGTTGTACTGAATTTGCGGGTTGATTCGCCATCCGTTCTTTGTTTTGTAGGTCAGTGCCAGGGTTGTTTGAAGCGGTGATATGAAGCCTACCCGATACACGTTATGCAGCGCGAGTGAGGCCGGGGGTATCGTCGGAAAGAAGTCCTCGCTGGAGCTTAACGGAATCACGTTGGAAAACTCATTAATATAAGTGGCGGTAAATTGCCCGGATAGTCCGGTTGGGGCATCCTTAGTGACATTCAGTTCGATCCCCGCCGCGCGGTTTGAACCCAGATTTGTCACGACCGAGGGATTATAGAGTACGTTGCCGTTGACGTCCGTGATCGGTTGGCCGTTCGGCCCTATCTTCGGCGTTTGCGATGAAGCGGTCGCATCATAACCCAGACGGTAAAAAGGCGTAACCTTAAATCCGATTCCATTAGGGAATTGATGTGAATAGGAAAGATCGTAATTGTTGAAGATTTCCGGCTTTACCGGTTGCAATGGCACTCCTTGGAAGGTATTTTGATTGTCCCAATAGAGTTGCTCGCCATAGCTTGCGCAGTACTGATTTCCAAAAATTCCGCAGGTGTTAGCAGTAGCCGGGACTTTATTGAAGCCACCGTAGTAGCCTGGCGGAACGTAAAAGTCGATCTGTCCGAGCGGCGCAAACTCAACCGAACGGCCGTATGTAGCGCGAACGGCGTCTCTGGTTCCCAACTGAAACGACGCTGCGATAACCGGCTCGAAAATTCGCGGTTGGGTTTGCTCTCTCGTAACGTCGAATTTCGCGGTCGGACACGTCCCCGGTGGAACGGTGCCAGGTGGTGCGCTGCCCGGCGTGGGCTGAGGTGGCAAGTTGTATGTCCCCGGTTGCGGCAGATATAAAAAGTCGCAGGTATTGGGGTCGATCCTCGCGGCAGGCAAACGGTAGTTGGCACCGTCCATGCGCATGCCCAGATCCAACTTCAGTTTACTGTTCGGCGTGAACGTATCGTTGAGGTAGAGTGAGAAATCTTGACGGTTAGACGCTGACGTTTCGATGTTGTTGGGCACCTTTGGAAGCCCGTTGGGGAAGTACGGTGCAAGGTACCCGCAAGATGATCCCGTAGGCGCCGGACAGTTCGCGTCGTTCGGAAGAAAATCGTAGATCTCGTTGTTTCCGCTGAATATTGTCGATTCCAGGCCCCAGTTGTTGCTCACTTGATCGTAGACGGGATGCAGATATGCATACGAACCGCCGACTTTAATCAAATGCTTATCGCTTAATTGCTTGGTGAATTCAACCTGACTGCCGGTGGAGAATCCACCCTGCGGTGTAATGAATGAGGGATAAAACGGGTTCTGATCGGCATAGGGGAAGTCGAAAGTAACGACGGAGTTCACGCGGTAATAATTGATCGAGAAAAATGTTGATGGATTGATATTGTCGTTAAATTGCAGCTTATATGCCATATTTGGTTGGTAATAAGCGTACGGTGGACGCTGAGCTTGTTTAAGCATTTCTGTTGGATTTTGCTGATAAGGGTCCAGGCGCATGATATTTTGAATCTGCCCCGGTGAAAGCCCGCTAAGCCCACCGATGGTGTCACTGAAGAATGGATCGCACGTGCGGAAGCAGAGTGTGTCGAATCCGCCGTATCCTTGGTAGAAGTGATGGTCGGCGATGTCGGTGAAGAATTGTAGCGACTTTGTGTCATTGCGCCCGAAGCGGAATACGAGATTGTTTAAGAATTCTCGATCGCTTTCCAAGCGGGTTGAAAAAAAGCGATTGTTCTGGGCAGCCGTCAGGCTGTTGTCGCCATACAGAAAACCCGTGTTCTGGCCGGAGAAAGCCGCATACTCCGAGATATGTCCGTTGGGCGAAGCGGTTCCATATTCTAAATTTACTGGGTGGAAAAAGTTGGGGAATCCGACGCCCACTTGAGCGGTGAAGAAACCGGGGTAATTTCCGCGTTTTGCGATCAAGTTGAGTGTGCCGGTGCCGCTGTTTTGGAAAGACGCATTTCCAACGCCCGGAGTAAGCTGAACCTGCTGCAGCCCCAAGCCGGGGGTGGAAAGCGTATTTACGAATTGGTTTGTGAACGCATCGGTGTAAGGGATGCCTTCAAATTGGAAACCTTCTTCGTTTTCGCGTCCGCCCCGGATGACGGGATAGCCGCTGGAATCAATCGATGCTCCGGGCAGCGAGGTAATCAGGTTGGTTTCGCTGATGTTTAATGAATTGCCCTGGAGTTGCTGTATCTGCGTAGAGGTGACGTTGTACGTGTCGACCGTTTGGTTCGGCTGATACGCCCCGCCCGGGCTACGCGCCGCCACCCTGCCGATTTCGGTAAGTGCAGGTCGGACGCTGCCGTTTACCGTTACCGTCTGATCGGCAAACACGTTTACCCCCGTAACGGAATTCGACTCGTAGCTCTCCCTACTGAAGCTTATAGCGTAGGTGTCCGGTACCACGCCTGTTATTGCATAATACCCCCGCGGGTCCGTCGTCGCAATGTACCGACCGGTCGGCGCGATGGCGGTTACTGTGACGTTGGCAAGTGGCCGCTGAGAACTGGCCTCTTTAACGGTTCCCGAAATTTGACCGGTGGTACCGGCGCAAACAAGCGTCGATGAGCAAAGTACGCAACCGGCAATCAGCATCATACTTCCAATGCCGCGCAATCTTTGGCTTATCAGGTCAATGCTCTTTTTCGCCATGCGAGCTACCTCGTGTGTGAAAATGCGTAAACACCAAGCGTCTCACTGAAGAGTCGGCGCGAAAGTGTCTGCGGAATTTCTTAAGTTTATATTAAAGCCCTATGTCCTGCGACATAATGGCCGTAGCCGACCGCCTTCTCAATTGTGAACTTGCATGAGAGAGCTTGCTCGCTGGAGGGCGGCGGCGGCTGCGCTCCCAATGTAGCGGCGCGATGGACGTAACCTTAGGCACGACCGGCGAGTTCGTTCCCACCGCTCGCAGCTATGTGGGTGATGTCTGGCTGCGCCTGCGACGTTCTCCAGGCGCGATCGTGGGCTTGCTGATTGTCGGAGTATTGCTGCTAACGGCACTGTTCGCTCCGCTAATCTCAGGCACCGATCCACTGGCGCAAAATCTTTCCGATCAAGCGGCTAAGCCGAGTTGGCACCATCTTATGGGCACAGACAAGTTGGGCCGGGACATCTTCGCGCGAATCGTTTATGGCGCCCGAATTTCAATGCGCATCGGCTTCCTTGCCGTCGGCCTTGCTATTTCAGTAGGCACCTTCATTGGCGTCGTGGCCGGATATTTGGGCGGCCGAACGGATGCGTCATTGATGGGCGCAATGGACGTGATGCTCGCATTCCCGTCCATCATTCTCGCGATCGGCATCACGACGATCCTCGGGCCCAGCATCAACAACCTTATGGTCGCGGTGGGTATCGTGTTCATCCCGCAATATGCGCGGCTTGCGCGTTCGTCGGTTTTAACGGTCAAGAATCTGGAATACGTAGAAGCGGCGCGCGCGATAGGGGCCTGGGTTCCCCGTATTTTGACCCGCCATGTACTCCCAAACATTATGGCGCCGTTGTTGGTTCAGGCGACGCTCGGCATTGCTACCGCAGAACTGGAAGCCGCCGGCCTATCGTATCTGGGGCTCGGTGCTCGACCGCCGGCGCCGGAATGGGGAGCGATGCTCAACGACGCGCGCGACTACTGGTTGTCCGCGCCGTGGGCGCTCATTTTTCCGGGAATTGCCATCACAACAATGGTGCTGGGGTTCAACCTGCTCGGTGATGGTTTGCGGGACGCCCTAGACCCTACGGGCCGATAATTGCTTAGCCCCACGCTTGGTCTACTCGCCGCAATCACCTACGGTGCAGCCGATTTCTTGGGCGGGTTAGCAACAAAGAAATCTCCGGTTTTTTCCGTCGTGCTGATTTCACAAGCCGTGGGACTCGTCCTACTTTTTTTCCTGCTGCTCGTCATGCCGGTGCCCATG
>JALZBG010000063.1 GCA_030947645.1 Vulcanimicrobiota bacterium
GAACAACACTTCACCAAGAAATTTCGTATGACCGCCGGAATTTGCGGTGATCTGTTCCACTTCAGGGTCAAGAGTCTGCGACCGGAAAACTCCGGGGACGTGAGCGCGGGTCTTATCAGCCCAAAGATTAGTTTTGCGTACGAAACGTCTCCCAAAAGTGAAATCTACTTAAACCTTGGCGAAAGTTACCATAACAATGACGGTCGCGGCGTCACAGAACGCGTCGATCCGGCAACGGGTTCGCGCATCGATCCCGGAAGTGGCTTTATCATCGAGGGCGCGACGCCGCTCGTTCGAGCCCTGGGCCAAGAAGTTGGTCTGCGGTACGCCCTGAGTTCGAAGCTTCGTACGACCGTTTCGTTCTGGAACCTGGACCTTGGATCGGAGCTAGTCTTTTCAGGAGATGCAGGGACTACGTCTCCCGGACGCCCCAGTCAGCGCTCGGGGGTAGAGTTAGCAAACTTTTACGTACCCTCGCCCGGCGTTACTATTGATGCAGACTTAAGCACTTCGTCGGCCAGGGTTACGAACTTCGACCGGGTCGGTCAGCACATCCCCGGCTCATTGCAAACCGTTGCGACGTTCGGCCGCACGGTGGACCGTCCGCGAAGCTTCGGCAGTCTGCGCATGCGCTACTTCGGGCCGCGGCCGCTTATTGAAGATGCCAGCGTCTTCTCAAAACCTACCACGACGGTGAGTTTGCAGGCCGGCATACGACCGACAAAAGATTCGCGCCTATCCCTGGACGTGTTCAATGTGCTAAACACGAAAGCCAGCGATATCGACTATTCCTACAACTCGTCCCTACCGAGCGACCCGCCGTCAACGTTGCCCACTAATGGAGGGGCCGGCGTCGCCGATATCCATTTTCATCCGATCGAGAAGCGGTTGCTAAGGCTGACGTTCAGCAAAGCGTTTTAGGGTCAGTCCGATCGCGGACCGCTTGAGCTGCGAGTATGACCGTCTCCCCTGGAGAATGGGTAAAATCTCCCCTCGGTAAACGTATTGGCCGAACGCACCGTGAGCCGATTTCTCAGAGGCCTGCGTTAAGGGTGGGAAACCGATCGGATTCGGTCGGTGTCCACGTTTCTAAGCAAGTACGGTTAGAACCGAAGGGATGACTTTCATGACTATTTCTCACCGCCCGGCCTTAGTGCTGACCGCCCTACTGACCGCACTCGCCGCCGGGTGCGGCGGAGGCGGGGGATCAAGTGGCGGTGGCGGCGGCCCTATTCCGCCGCCTGGGCCGGCAGCTCCGATTCGGCTTGCGGATGGCGCCGTTACAGGGCTTGACGATCAATTCATCCCGGTTGACGGTAATTCGGCGAGCGGTGGGCAGGGGCAACCCGTGGCCGGCGTCAGCTGCGGGCCGAGCAACATTACCTACCACATTCATCTCCACGTAAGCTTCTTTGTCAACGGCACCCGCTTGGCTATACCCGATGCGATCGGTGTTGTCAATCCCGGTCCTGAGGTCAATGGCATCACCAACACTGGGTCTTGCTTTTACCGTCTGCACACCCACGATGCTCAGGGTCTCATTCATGTCGAAGCGGCGGCGGTCACCAATTACACCTTAGGACAATTGTTCGACATTTGGGGCCAACCGCTATCGCAAAATAACATCGCAGGTCATGCCGGTACCGTGCAAGTGTACGTGGCACCGCCCGCTTCTAGCGGTTCATTGAGCACCGGCGCGTTTGCGCTGTATAGCGGCGATCCGCGCGCGATTCCATTGCAATCCCATCAAGAAATCGTCTTGGAGGTTGGTCCGACGTTCGTGGTCCCCCCGGGTCTCTCGCAGATAATCTTCCAGTATAATTAGGTGCCCGCCGGGTGCGCCGTCGCAGTATGAGACTCATCCTGCTGATGGTGGCGCCCGTGCGCCATGGGGTGCTTGCGATTCAGATACCACGCGTAGGCCGCTAGGCCGCCGAAAATCACGTTCAACCAGAACGTGTAATTTACCGAAAACATGACCAAGCTCATGCGCATATGTGGATTTGGCGTTGGGATCGCATGAAACGCTCCGAAGATATAGCCCATCACCATTCCGGTGAGCGTCATGGTAACGAAGAAGATGCATCCGATATACGCGGCCATTTTCCAACCGTAATACCGGCGGTAGATATCTAAGAGCGGTACCACGATCAGGTCCGCATACAGGAAGCTCAGCACGCCGCCGAAGCTAATTCCGCTTGCCCATAAAACCGCCGCCATCGGCACATTACCGATCGAGCAAACAAAGGTGATGATGGCGATCGACGCCCCGATGATGGCGTTGGCCGGTATTTGCAACCAGGCCGGTGCTCCAGACAAGAACAACGTCTTCCACACGCTGTCCGGCACCAGTGCTGAGAGCGCCCCGGCGATAAGAAAGCCAGCCAGCAAATCTTTCCACAACATGGACCAATCCATCGCAAAATTTTGCGCGACGAGTATCGGCGTTCGGGGGTTGCGCAACTTCTCGCCGAGCGTAGCTCCCTCCACCAAGTTATCTCCATGTTCGTGCCCCGCTGCCACATCGACATGTTGGCGCGCTGCCTCAACGAGTTTGGCTGGATACGTCGTCTTCACGAGTGCACTCATCAAGACGATGAGCGCGACGCCGCCCAGCCATTCTGCAAGCGTGAACTGCCAACCCATTAGAAGATACAGAACAACCCCGAGTTCCACCACCAGGTTGGTCGATGAAAATAGGAAGGCCAACGACGGAATGAGGGCGGCACCCTTTTTGAATAGGGTTTTGCTGAGCGCCGCGGCAGCGTAGGAACAGCTAGAACTGGCAGCGCCATACAATGTTGCAAGTGCGATTTCACGCACACCGTTCCGGCCAAGCTGCGCCCGCATGCGTTCTTTCGATACCAGCGCCTGGATGAGCCCCGACAATAGAAATCCGAGCACCAAGCTCCAGCCGACTTGCCAGAACATCCCGGCCGCCAAAAAGAGCGCCTGGCCGACGGCATGCACGACGGTCACGCTATAATGCTAACCCCATGCGGGGTGGACAAGTCAAGCGTGGCTCAGAATTCACCCTAACGATGGCGCCTGACGGCTTATCCTGGTTACGGATCGATCGGTTACCTTCCCATCGTGCCCGCGTACATTCCTCGATTCACGGATGTAGTATGCTCGAGGATCGGGGCGACTTCGGGCAACTTGGTCCTGTCGCCGGCTTTAAGCCTGTGGTGTCCCTCATCCTCAAGGGCTGCTAAACAATATGCGTGAACTCTCTGGTTAACCTCCCAGTAATTCAGACGGAAATTCCGCGCACAACGTTGCCGGCGTTGATTCGCAGCGCCCTGGCGCAATACCGGACGGACGTGCTTTGCGAGCGAGTAGATGGCACGTGGATCTCGATCTCGAGCGGCACTGTCCTAGAGCGCGTCGATAACCTCGCGTGCGCACTGCGCGACATGGGTATTGATGCGGGCGACCGTGTTGCGCTGATTTCACCCAATCGAATTGATTGGATCATTGCCGATTTGGCGGTCATGGTCGCTGGATGCGTCGTGGTTCCTATTTTTCCCACGCAGGCGCTCGATCAGGTGCAATACATCCTGGAAGATTCCGGATCAAAAGTTGTTTTCGTGGATTCGCAGGTGACCGCAGACCGGCTACGTTCGCTGTGGGTGCCTCTCCCGCAGGTTGTCCGTTTTGACGGCGGCGGAGATACTTCACTCGCCGCGCTTGAGATGCGGGGTGCGGCGATACGTGCGAGCGATCCAGCAAAGCCCGGCATCTACGAAGAGTTTCTTGGACCGGATGATTTAGCGGTGCTCATGTATACTTCAGGAACGACGGGCCAGCCCAAAGGAGTGATGCTCTCGCACAACAACCTGGCTTTCGTCGTGCAGTCATCATTCGCTTATGCGTTCAAGGAAGTGCATGCGGGTGAATGTACGCTATCCGTTTTGCCGTTCTCGCATATTTACGAACATATGATCATCTATGGCTACTTAACGGCCGGCGTGCGGTACTACATCTGCTCCAGCGTGGAAGCACTACGCGATGATCTACGCGACGTCAGGCCGGTTGTCGTCACGTGTGTACCGCGCATTTTCGAACGGATCTTGGGGGCGATTATCGGTACTGCGCGCGCCCACGGAGGTGTGAGGGCGAAGGTCGTTCCCTGGGCGCTTGAAGTAGGCCGGAAGTACAAAGCGCGCAAGATCCAAAGTGAAGCGGTTTCGCCGCTCCTGCGGATCCAGTACTTCATTGCTCGATCGTTAGTACTCAGGAAGCTTAAGCCGCTGTTGGGTCTTGATCGCCTGAAGTATTTTGTCAGTGGAAGCGCATCGCTGCATATCGATACGGCGCTTACGTTGCTTGGTGCAGATATTCCAGTCATCGAAGGGTATGGCCCCACAGAATGTGCTCCCACCATTTCCGTAAATCGTTTGGAAGACAACCGGTACGGTACAGTCGGAAAACCAATTCCCGGAGTGGATGTGAAAATTGAGGCAGAAGGAGAGATAGTAGTTCGTGGGCCCGGCGTCATGAAAGGCTATTATAAGAATGCTGCGGCAACCGCGCAAGTGTTGCATCACGGCTGGTACAGTACGGGAGACATCGGCGCGCTCGATAGCGATGGATATTTGCGCATCACCGATCGCAAAAACGAGCTCTTCAAGACCTCGGGTGGAAAATTTATCGCGCCGGCTCGCGTAGAGAGCGCTATCAAGCGGTCCCCGTACGTGAACCAAGTATTGCTGGTAGGGTCCTCACGGCCGCATCCTGCAGCGCTCGTTTCGCCGAACTGGGATGCGCTGCGGCACGAGCTTCGCATCAAGGACCAAATCGCGAACACCGAATTATCGAAGCGCGATGATGTCAACAGCTTCATCAGGCAAGAGGTCATTCAAAATACCGCCGACTTGGCAAGTTTCGAACAGGTCCGGTTCGTTTCAATTTTGCCCCGCGACCTGACGGTCGATCAGGGTGAGCTTTCTCCAACGCTCAAGATCAAACGACGCCTTGTCGAGCAGCGTTTTGCCGATCTCATCGAAAGTGCCTACGGAAAGGAAAAACTGTCACGCTGAGCAGATATGAAGCCCCACTGAGCGACATGCAGTTCGTTTTACGCGAACTTGCAGGCTTGGACGACGTCACTAAGCTCCCGGGCTTCGAAGAAACCGCGGACGTCGTTGATACGATACTCCAAGAGGCGGCGAGTTTTGCAAGCCAAGTGCTTGATCCGCTCAATCAACCTGGAGATAAAGAAGGCTGCACGTGGCGCGACGGCGAGGTGGCCACGCCTAAGGGTTTCAAAGAAGCGTACTCGCAGTTTGCCACGGCCGGATGGATTGGTCTAGCGGTGCCCGAGGAATATGGCGGCCAAGGACTGCCGCAGTTACTCCTGGGTCCAACTCTCGAGATGTGGAACGCCGCCAACGTCGGATTCGCTAACGGGCCGCTGCTCAATCAAGGTGCGATCGATGCGATTGAACTCACTGGTTCGCAAGAACAGAAGCAGCGCTATATCCCCCAGCTTGTTTCGGGCGAATGGATGGGAACCATGTGCCTTACCGAACCGCAGGCGGGCTCCGATCTTGCGGCCGTTCGCACAAAAGCGGTTCCTGCAGGCGACCACTACAAAATTAGCGGCCAAAAAATCTACATAACTTTCGGCGAGCACGACCTTTCCGAAAACATCATCCATTTGGTGTTGGCGCGTTTGCCCGATGCGCCCGAAGGCACGAAGGGCATTTCATTGTTTATCGTCCCCAAGCTTCTCATCAATCCTGATGGATCGCTCGGCGAACGCAACGACGTCTACTGCGCGGGAATCGAGCACAAATTAGGACTGAACGCTAACCCAACGTGCACGCTGAATTACGGAGAAAAGGGAGGCGCCACCGGATATCTCGTCGGCGAACCCAATCGCGGGCTCGAATACATGTTTGTGATGATGAATTCCGCGCGCTTCAGTGTCGGGGTGCAGGGTTACGCGGTCGCGGACCGCGCCTATCAGAGCGCCTTGCACTATGCAAGAGAGCGCGTACAGAGCCGCGATGTTGCGTCGCGCAGTTCGGCAGCCGTCCGAATCGTCGAGCATCCCGACGTTCGACGCATGCTCATGGTTATGAAATCGCAGCTCGAAGCAATGCGTGCACTGTGCTATGTTACCGCGGCGTCGATGGATTTTGCGGGCAAGCATGTCGATGCGGCAATGCGCGTGCAGCATAAAGCATTCGTTGATTTGATGATTCCCGTCATCAAAGGCTGGTGCACGGAAACCGCGATCGACGTTACGTCGATGGCACTACAAGTTTTTGGCGGCATGGGGTACATTGAAGAGACGGGCATCGCGCAACAGTATCGCGATGTGCGGATCATGGCGATTTACGAGGGCACGACCAGTATTCAAGCGCTCGATCTGGTTGGGCGCAAGCTGATTCGCGACGGTGGCACCGTAGCCGCGGGCGTGATCGCCCAGATGAGGAAAACCTCACGCGAACTCGACGATAACGATGCGGACAGCGTTGCTATTCGGGCGACGCTTGTGAAAGGGATCGACGCACTCGCAGAAGCTTCCCAATGGATTCGCAGCAGTGCGGGGCATGATCTGCGCAAAGCCTTTGCGTGTTCGGTCCCCTATCTGCGGTTGTGGGGCGTTGTGGCCGGCGGATGGCAAATGGCGCGCGCCGCGCAGATCGCACGTCGGAAGATCGCAGAGGCTGCAGGGGACGTCGATTTCTATAAGGCAAAACTGACAACGACGCGTTTTTACGCAGATCATGTGCTCAGCCAGGCGCCGTGGTTACAGCATCAAATTACCAGCGGAGCGGTCGAAGTAATGGCACTTTCAGAAGACCAATTTCAACTCGATCGCAAATCGGCGGTTATTGCCTAGCGTGGCGGTACCCCCTACAACCTTCAAAGGAGACCGTGGTGAAAATTACAACAGCACTGAGCACGGCTGCGCTCGTACTGACCGCCAGTACGCCGGCCTTCGCCAAGTATTCGTATGCCGGGATGCGGTTGGCGCATGAAGCCAAAGTGACGCTTCTCGAAGCGAGAGCCATAGCGCTACGGACCGTTCCCGGTAAGATCGTCAGCCAGGAGCTCGAACGCGAGCGCGGCGGAAGCGGTTTGCGCTATACTTTCGACATCAAGGCGGGTGAAACGACCCGGGAAGTCGGAGTGGATGCAAAAAGTGGTCGCCTTTTAGAAAACATCGTCGAAGGCAAGAACCGCGATTGACAACTCGCTCGCGACTTAGAGGCCATCCGCACTGAAAATCGGCAGCTTCGGGCTGCAACATGAGAAAACTATCATGTTCGCAGCCTTGGTGTTAACGATACTGGGGGTCTACGCATATACCGTAGTGCCGGCCAGTATATTTCCCAACATGACGTTCGCGCGAATCGACGTTGTTGCCAACGTAGGCGATCTTCCGCCCGATCAAGTGCGCATTGCGGTCGCCGTTCCACTGCAACGCGCCTTTCAGGGTCTTCCGCGCGTCTTGCGCATTCGAACCACCTCCACCCAAGGGTCCGCAGAATTTGTTGTCGAGTGCGATCCGAAAAGCGACGTGCAGGTTGACCTGCAGCACGTGAACGAGGCGATCGCGCAGACGCGCGCCGTTTTACCCCCTCAAACAAACATCGTTGCCAACGTTATCAACCCCAATAGCGAACCGGTCGTATCCTATGCGCTCACCTCGAGTTCTCTCTCACAAACGCTCCTGCATGAATTAGCGGAGCAAACGATTGTCCCACAGTTTTACGGTATTTCCGGTCTTTCGCGGATGCTTGTGGTCGGCGGCCCGCAGCGCGAATATCACGTAAGCTTAACTCCCAGTTCTTTGGCGGTTCACGGGCTCTCCGTGGCGGACGTGAGTAAGGCAATCGCCGATGCGAACACGGTTTCTTCCATCGGTCTTTCGGAGCGGTATTATCAGCGCAACGTGTTGTTTTTAGATGCGAATATCAGAAGTGTCGAAACCTTGCGCCGGGTTACCGTAGCCAATTCCCAAAAAAACGCCGTTGCCCTCGGATCCCTTGGGACGGTAGGTCTTGGCGTGGGTCCGCAAACGGATCAAGTCAGCTTCGGCGCGCGCCACAGCGTCATCATTAATGCCTACGGCTTACCTGGTGCAGATGCCGTCAAGGTGGCTCGTGCCATAAAAGCCCGCTTCGCGAGGATTCAGAACGCTCTGCCGCGTGGCATACTGTTAAGCAATTATTGGGATCAAACGGACCTGGTAGTTGAGTCTCAGCGGTCGCTTCGCGATGCAATCCTGTTGGGAGCCCTGCTGGCGGTACTGGTCATCTACGCGTTCCTGCGCAATCTTCGGATGACCTTGATCGCCGCCATCGTCATTCCGATTGCGATGGCCGTCGCGATCTTTGTCCTGCAGCGTACGGGCGAAACGTTGAACTTAATGAGCGTCGGCGGGCTCGCCGTCGCCGTAGGTTTGATAATCGACGATGCGATCGTCGTCATAGAAAATATCGCGCGAAACTTCCGCGAGACTCCCCAAGCTCCTAAACGCGACATCATCAGGCTTGCAATGAGCCAGCTAGGGGCGCCCATGATCGCCTCCACGCTAACGACCGTGGTCGTATTTCTGCCGCTAACGATGCTCTCAGGTGTGAGCGGTTTCTTTTTTCGAGCACTGGCTCTCACGCTGGCGTCTGCGCTCATCGTTTCACTCGCGCTGGCACTTTTTGTGGCGCCGATACTCGCCGATTTCTTGATTCGTCGCGCCACGGATGCACGAGAGAAAGTGGGTTTCATTACCCATGTCTTGGACCGTTATGAGCCGCTCTTACGCTGGGCGCTTTCCCACCGGGGCACGGTCTACTTCACTTCGGCCGGTGTACTCCTGGTTACGGTTGCGTTGCTGATAACGCTTCCCAACGACTTCCTACCGAAGTTGGATGAGGGACAGTTTGAAATCGGTTATCGGATGCCGGTGGGGACGACCTTATCGGCAAGCGATGCAGCCGCCACCTCGATTGAACGCATTGTGCTGAACGATCCCGCGGTCGCGGCTGAAGGCCGTTTGACCGGTATCGACAGCAATGGTTTTTCGCCGATGCCCGCAAGCCGCGGATTAATTCGAGTAAAGCTGAAGAGCCGCTCCCAGCGGGAGGGATATGACGTTGTGACCGGGAGGCTGCGCGAGCAGATCGCGGCAGCGGTCCCCGCCGCGCAGCTTGATTTCCATCAAATACTGGAAGACATGATCAACGATCTCTCCGGCACTCCCGCCCCGGTCGAGGTGCTCGTGCGCGGCCCCGAACAAGCGACCCTAATCCGGCTGGCGGATCTCGTGGCCCAGCACGTGCGAGCGGTTGCGGGCGTCGCCGACACCTCGTCCGGAGTGGTTTACGACGATCCGACGATTCGAATTACGCCGAACATGCGGCAGCTTTCTGCGCTTGGAATGACCTCTAGTGACTTCGGGGCTGCCGTCACCGCCGCAGCGCAAGGTTCGGTTGCGACGAGTCTAGCGTCGACTGTGAACTTGATTCCCGTTCGGGTTGCGCTTGCGGGCGTTGCTTCAGCTCTGAGTCAAAGCGCCGTCGTAACGGCTTCCGGCAGCGTCGCTCTCGCCAACGTGGCGCGGCTTACTCCCGGCCATCTCTCAACGGACATCAATGAGGAAAACGGTCAGCGAATTATTCGGGTCACGGCAAACATAAGTGGTGCGAACTTGTCGTCCGTTGTTTCGGGGATTCGTTCCGCGTTGCGAGAGGTGGCACTTCCGCCGGGATACGGCGTTTCTATCGGGGGACAGTACGGTGC
>JALZBG010000191.1:0-568 GCA_030947645.1 Vulcanimicrobiota bacterium
CCTTTATCGACATTTACGAAGCAATTCGTCCAATGGAGTGTGAACATGAACGACGGCACGAAATTTAGAAGGCTCGTTTTCTTAACGTTATCCATCGCGCTCGCGGTTGCCGCTTCAGGGGTTGAGGCGTCTGCCTCCAACGACACCGGCGTGATGGCAACTGTGAATCAATTCATCGACGGCCTAAACAAGGGTGACGTGAAGACCGCGGAGGCGGCGTGCGGCACTCAAGTGTCCATCATTGACGAATTTCCGCCCTACGCGTGGCAAGGTGCTAATGCGTGCTCGGACTGGGTGAGCGCGTATGGCGCCGACGCCACAAAGGAAGGAATCACCGACGGGAACGTCACGCTGGGCGCGCCGTGGCGCGTCGACGTCACGGGCGACCGTGCGTACGTAGTTGCGCCGGCAACCTACGCCTACAAGCAGCACGGCAAAGCCGAAACGGAATCCAACGCCGTCTTCACCGTGGCCTTGCGGAAAGTGACGGCTGCTTGGCGCATCACCGGCTGGACCTGGTCGAGGCACTAAGAACTACGCCGGCAACGCACTATCGATGTGCGTTGAG
>JALZBG010000191.1:578-3793 GCA_030947645.1 Vulcanimicrobiota bacterium
TTGCCGACTTCACTATTGAGGGAGAACACGTATGCCTCGTTTTCATGGTTGAGCGCACGTTCCCGGACGGTCTCGAAATCCCGACAAACGCTGAATGCGCGAACGTCTGCAGTCTCGTCGTCAAGACCAACGGAATGGATCAGGTGACGTGGGTTCACTCTTACGTCAGCTCGGACAAAAAAAACGTATTGTGCATTTACGACGGTCCCGACGAAGCTGCGATACGGCGCGTTGCCGAAAAAACCAAGCTGCCCGTCCATTCGGTCGTGCCTCTCACCGTCCTCGATCCTTACTTCTACCAACTGACGATCACCGAGCGCCAAATCCCGCCAAGCATCGCGTAATGCTCGACTGCAGCGCAGAGATCTTCACTATGCTTTGCCAAATGCTTTGCCAATCCGCAGCCGTGTCAGTCGAACGGCCGTTGCACCCTGATCTCGTCGAAGGGCTTTTGTAAGCACACTACTCGAGCATGTATTGCAGGTCTGATGCGCCGGTTGGGTAGGCGAAGAGCGACTCGTTAACAGCGGCCGTATCGAGGCCTTGGCGAATTGCAAGCGACAGGACGTTGATCTGTTCTTCGGCCAGCGGACCAAAAATCGTCGCTCCCAAAATTTTGCGCGTAGTTTTCTCGACGAGCACCTTGTAAGCGCCGCGTTTTTCATTGAGCCGCTTCAACGAGTACCAACCCGACATGGCCCCCCGAAAAACGTCGATGGGCGTCCCTTTCTTTCGCGCTTCTTCTTCACTCAATCCGGCGGTCGCGAGCGGCGGGATCGTGTACACAACACTCGCTAGTCCTGCGAAATGTGCGGTCTTCGAATTTCCGTCGATCATGTTGGCCGCTGCGATCTCACCTTCGTCTCCGGCGACCGGGGTTAGTTGCAACCCGCCGCCGTCGGCTACATCGCCCGCGGAGTACACATGCGTGTTGCTCGTGCTCTGAAAGTATTCGTTCACCTTGACGCCACGCTTGGTTCGTTCCACGTTCCCGGCTTTAAGATCGAGGTCATCGAGGTCCGCTACGCGACCGGCTCCATGCACCGCGGCGTCCGCCGTAAACGTTTGTTGCTTCCCATCGACCTCTGCGTGCGCGACGATTTTTGAACCATCGCGAACGATCTTGGTGACGCGGGCATTAAAATGAAGCTCGATGCCAAGTTCGCGTGTCGTTTGCTCGAGCGGTCCGACCAGCTCCGCGTCAAAGTTCATTAGAATGCGCGGCGCGAAGTCCATGATTGTCACCTTGGCACCCGCGCGGACGGCAACATGTGCGAATTCGAGCGAAATGAATCCGCCACCGACAAAGAGCAGGCTCTGGGGCAGTTGCTCCAAGGACAGAAAGGCCTCGTTGTCCAGCAACAGGTCGTCCCCAGGCGCGAAATGCGCGGGCTTCGCACCTGTGGCGACGAGGATGTAGCGTGCTTTTAGGCGCGCGCCTTCGACATCCAATGTTTGTTCGTCGATGAAGCGAGCCGTACCGCGCATCGCGGTGATGCCGGCATCCCGGTACGATGCCTCGCGCTGCGCCGGTACCGGATCCGTGAATGTCCGTTTGAAAGCCATGAGTTTGGGCCAATCGATGTGCGGCACACGATCGAACACGCCCACATCAGCCATTTTGTGCGCCCAGTCCAGCGCATGTGCCGCACCCACTAAGATCTTCTTGGGATCGCAGCCGCGCAGTTGGCACGTGCCGCCGAACGGCTTTGCGTCTACAATGGCAACGTCCCATCCTCGCTTTTTACATTGCAGCGCGGCGGTATTACCGGCGGCGCCACTGCCGATTACGACAAGGTCGAACTCCTGCATGATGCCTCCGGCTACCGAACGGTAATCGTTCGTTCTTCTCTAAGCTGTCCAACGAGCGCGCCATGGATCGACGCAGCGCGCAACGACTCGATAAATGTTAAAACGTTGTGAGGGTCGATTGCAACGAGCAGTCCGCCGGATGTTTGCGCGTCTGCGAGTATCAATTGCATCGCTTCGGACACCGATCCGTCAAAATGCACGCCGCTTTGCCTGGCATTTTGAAGGTTGGTGCGTGTGCCGCCGGGGACGCACCCCTCTGATGCGAGTTCGAGTGCGCACTTCAAGAGCGGCACGGCCTTCGAGTCGATGTCCGCACCAAGCGTACCGCCCGTCATTTCTCGCAAATGTCCCAAAAAGCCAAAGCCGGTGATATCGGTCGCGGCGCGCGCCCCGCAGGAAATCATGACTTCACTCGCAACCCGGTTCAACATCTCCATCGACTCTATGGCTTCTTGCAGCGCGTCCTCGCTGATTGCGTCTTTGCGCCGTGCCGTCGTGAGAATACCGGTACCGAGCGGCTTGGTGAGAACGAGCGCATCGCCGGCGCGACCCCCGTCGTTTCGAAATATCTTATCGGGATGCACCACGCCGGTTACTGCGAGCCCATACTTGGGCTCTTTGTCTTTCACCGTGTGGCCGCCAATGACGCTGATGCCGGCTTCCTTGGCTTTTTCGGCGCCTCCTCTCAGAATCTCGCCGAGAATGTTCGGAGCGAGATCTTCGGGGAAGGCGGCAATGGCAAGTGCGCTTACCGGACGGGCGCCCATCGCGTACACATCGGAAAGCGCGTTAGCCGCGGCAATCCGACCGAAATGCCGCGGATCGTCGACGATCGGCGTGAAAAAATCCACGGTCTGCACGAGCGCCAGTTCGTCCGACAGGCGATACACGCCGGCATCGTCGGCCGTGGACGTGCCGACCAATACATTCGGATCGTCGATCGGAGGAAGATCGCGCAAGACTTGCGCGAGGACGCCGGCGTCCATCTTGGACGCTCAACCCGCGCAGCTCGATAGATGTGTCAGACGGAGAATATCTTCTTTGGTCATACCGCGTGCAAACTCATGAGCATAGCCGCAACGCCCGCCACGACGCCGACGGCGAACACACATGCAAATACCATCAGCAATAGTTTGCGCGGGAACACCTTGCGCACGATGAACAATGAGGGCAAACTAATCGCCGGTAAGGTTATTAGCAACGCTGTAGCCGGGCCCGCACCCATGCCTGCATGCATCAGCGTTTGTATAATCGGAATTTCACCGGCCGTAGGAATAACGAAGCTGGAGCCTATCGCGGCGAGCAGCGCCACCGCCCCGAGACCGGAAGCATGAATCGTGAGACCCGGTGGAAACAGCCACACGCGCAAACCACCCAGAATAAACACAATCACAATATAACCG
>JALZBG010000192.1 GCA_030947645.1 Vulcanimicrobiota bacterium
TACTCATTGCTTTACCACATGCGGCCCCCCACGGCGACTTTGGAAGTACAAGCGTGGGGGCGGCCGATGGTTGCCTTCGTGCCGAATGAGCCGCTGCGCAATCGCCACTTGCGTACGGAGGGGATTTCCGTTAGCGGCGATGCGATTAGCGCGCGCGTCCCGATGCTTGGCAACGCGGATTTGACGGTAAGCGTAGCAGCGGTGCGAGATCGCATGGATTACTTCTACCGCAACGTTGGCGGTGACGAATTGCTTTTCGTGCATCGCGGTGAAGGCGTGCTGGAAACGCTGTTTGGTGAACTCGCCTACCGCGCGAACGACTATTTGATTGTGCCTTGCGGGACGACGTATCGTTTGCAGCCCGCAAGCAAGACTCGTTTGCTGGTTTATGAAAGCTCGGGCTTCATCGAGATTCCCAAGCGTTACCGAAATGAATTCGGTCAGCTCGAAGAACATGCACCCTACTACGAGCGCGACTTTCGCGTGCCGATCCTAAAGCAACCGGTTCAGGAACGCGGGGAATATGAAGTGCGCGTCACCAATCGCGGTCGCAACGCAGTCTATACCGTGCAGAATCATCCGTTCGATGTGATTGGTTGGGATGGTTACTGCTATCCGTACGCCTTCAATCTCGAAGAGTTCGCACCCATCACCGGAAAACTGCATCAGCCGCCGCCCGCACATGCGACCTTCGAAGCGCCGGGCGCTGCGTTCTGTGCTTTTGTTCCGCGCATGTTCGACTACCACCCGCTCGCCATTCCGGTGCCCTACAATCACTCTAGCGTGGACTGCGATGAAGTGCTGTATTACGTGAGCGGCAATTTCATGAGCCGGCGCGGCGTCGAAGAGGGTTCCATTACCTTGCATGCGGCGGGAGCGCCGCACGGGCCACAACCCGGCGCAGTCGAGAGTAGTCTAGGAAAGACGTCGACTGATGAAATTGCTGTTATGGTCGACACATATTCGCCATTGCAAGTCGCGGAGCCGGCGCTGGAAGTCGAAGACGAAAACTACTATCGCTCTTGGATTGAAGAACCGCTCACCGCGTCACCCTGAGCTCCCTGCTGATCCTAGGCCTGCGTGGGCCCGAATGGGGCATCGAGGGGCGGTAGAATTTCACCGCTGAGCTCTCCGAATCCAATGCGGCGGGCGCCGTCCCTTTCGCACCAGCCGCGCAACGTAATGCGATCTCCGTCTTCTAAGAAGCGTCGCTCCTCTCCTGAGTGCAACTTCATGGGTTTGGTTCCGCGCCACGTGAGTTCCATCAAGCTACCAAAACTGTCGGGCGCGGAGCCGGAAATCGTACCCGAGGCGTACAGGTCCCCGGGGCGTACCTTCGTGCCGTTGCTGGACATGTGCGCAAGCTGCTGCGCCATGTTCCAATACATGTGGTTGAAGTTAGTTCTGCAAATGACTTGCGGCGTTTCGCCGGTTTTCCGCATGCAAGCGCTTTCGAGCGACACTTCTAGGTTGATGTCATAATTCCAAGCGCCGGGAACCTGCAAATACTGCAGCGGGGGCGGTTCTTGTAGCGGACCTTCGACACGGAACGGTTCGAGCGCATCCAGGGTTACCACCCAAGGCGAGATGGACGTCGCGAAAGACTTTCCCAGAAACGGTCCGAGGGGTTGGTATTCCCAGCCTTGGATATCACGAGCGCTCCAGTCGTTGACGAGCACGAGCCCAAAGATGTGTTTGCGCGCAGCGGCGGTGGAAATCGGCTGGCCGTGATCGTTACCCGGGCCGGTTACGAAGCCCACTTCCAGCTCTATATCTAGCATCGCAGTCGGCCCAAAGCGTGGAGCCTGCGCCCCTGGCGGCTTGGTTTGACCTTGCGGGCGCACCACGCTCGTACCACCGAGCACGATCGTGCTTGCGCGTCCGTGGTATCCAATCGGTAGATAGCGCCAGTTGGGCATCAGCGCCTCGCCGCCCGGGCGCAAAATTTTCCCCATGTTGGTGGCATGTTCTAACGACGAATAAAAATCAACATAGTCGGCCACAGCGAATGGAAGCTGAAGCTCTACTTCGGCGCGGGGAAGCACCGCTTCACGCCGCAGATCCGCGTTGTCGCGCAATTCTGCGCATTCTTTGCGCAGCAGCTCGATGATCCGCCGGCGAACTGCAGTCCAGGCAACGGACCCCGCAGCTAAAAACGCGTTCAGTTTGGGCTGCGAAAACAGTTCGATTGATTCGTAGGCCGCGCTCGCTAACAATCCGCCGCGGGCCAGTGCTCGCAGATCGAGGACGCTCTCGCCGATTGCAACCGCGATCCGGGCTGCTTCTCCCTTGCGGCTGACGACGCCGTACGGCAGATTTTGTATCGGAAAATCGCAATCCGGTTTGACCTCGATCCACGACTCGAGTTGCGGATCGAGGGCCTTAGCGGAGGTCATACTGGGAGGTCGTGCGGGCGCAAAATCCCGAGCGACTGGAGATCGGCGATAGGTTCGGTGAAACTGCAACTCCCGTATGCCGTAAAGAGTTCGCGGCGGGTCGCTGCTATCGAGGATGTTGGCGCGTGATGGCTGCGCCATGTGAACTGCTCGCCGGCGAACGTAAAGGCGTCGGAATCTTCTTCGTCGAGAACTGCAATCAGCCGTTCGCGCGAGAACCCGGCGCTGTTTGCAAAAACGGCAGCCCCGACGATATTGAGGAAGCCGTGCATAGCAGAGCCTGAGCGCTGGTCGCGATGCCGTACCGGATGATGCAAACCCGCTGTTGCTTTAAAGGGAACCCCGTACTCCTTTGAAGCAGCGATGAAATCCGCAATGTTCGCACTGCTGGGAAAGTCGTTCCTCGTCGCGCCGCCGCACCGTATCTTAGCACGGAGGTTTGCGCGCGAAAGTGCTCGCATGCCCGAATCCAAGAGTTCGCTCCAACGCCCCGTGCGCGGCAGCTCCACGAAGACGGGCACCTCGGCAAGACCGGCCTTGCGAAGCAGCGCTGCAAGTTGTGCAATGTTTGGATCAAAGTTTTCACGCAAAGCGACTGGTTCGGGCAACCGGATTTCAAAGCAGGCTGGTGCCAGAGGAGCGAGCGATTCTATTTGCGTTTTTGTAGCATCGAACCATTCACGCGCATCGTGCGGTGTCTCGATGATGATGCTCAGAGGAACGGTCGAGCGCACGGTTTCATGAAATTCGGGAAGTCGCGACGCGGGGCAGATAAAACGTCCCAGTATCCAAGTATAGTTGCCACTGCGAGCCTGCTCATATTGGTCAATGGACTCGCCCATGCTGAGTAACGCCGGCGGGAATAAGCCTGCGTAATCGACTAAACGGTCAAAAAAGGCCTCCAGTGCCGTCATGGGCTACGCCTCTTCGGAGGGCCGCCGCGCTCGCCCCGCTAAGTGGGACGTATGAGCACCACCCTGTCGCAACAAAAGCATCCGCTTGCAAACATCGATTGGGCGTACCTCGAGTTCTACGTCGGAAACGCGAAGCAAGCTGCTCACTACTATTGTTCGGCTTTCGGTTTCAAGCAGGTTGCATATGCAGGGCCGGAAACGGGTGTGATGGATCGCGCGTGCTACGTGCTCGAACAGAATAAACTGCGCTTTGTGCTCACCAGTAGCTTGCGCCCAGGCGATGAGATTGCCCGCCACGTTGCCACGCATGGCGACGGCATTAAGGATATCGCCATCATCGTCGAAGATGCCGCCGCAGCACATGACGCGGCATTACGCGGTGGTGCTCGCTCGGTCAGCGCCCCTGCGGAGTTGCACGATCCTCACGGACGTGTCGTGAAAGCGTCCATTGCGACCTACGGGGAGAC
>JALZBG010000193.1 GCA_030947645.1 Vulcanimicrobiota bacterium
CGCGACCGCGTGGACGGCTGAAGCCCGGACAAACCCGTTCAGTGCGCTCAAGCCTTGAACCGTAGAAGTCGACTGCATCGTTGCACCGCTTGTGCTGTGCGTCGAGGCAACCGTGTCGGTAGCTGTCCCGCTGACCAGAGCGCTGCCGAGTGAAACGGCAAGAACCCTGTTCGCGTTGGATGACATCAACACGTTGCAGTACAGACTAACGGGCGCAATCGGCCCGGCAATTACTTTAGCCGGCAAGGTTGAGTTGAGCGTCACAAAGGCGGCGTACGCGTTACCGTTCCCGATCCCGGGAAATGAGCTTGATGCTTTCGCCGGAACGCTGCCGACCGACCATGCTACCGCGACAGCGGCAAGCGTTAAGAATAATCGTTTCATCTTGAAGAGTCCTTTGCTTGATGTGTGCTTAAAGAGACATAGATGATGCGGCAAGCTGCCGCTCGTTACAATGTACTTTGGACTGCTTTTAACTGAGTGGATTTGCGATTTCAGTAGGCACAAGGGCCCTGCAGTGCATCGCCCAGCGGTCCTCAATGATGGACCGAGAGGCTAGCTGGGAGCACTCGCATTGTTGACACCCGTGCCTGAACCTAAGTTATACGCCTGCCCCCGAGCGCAAAGCACCCGTCTGGTAGCCCACATCTTCAAATGCCTGCAGGGCACGATCCATCTCGTCTTTGGTTAGCGCCGCGCTCATTTGCACCCGAATGCGCGCCGTTCCCTCGGGCACCACGGGGAAACCGAAGCCGGTCACAAACACGCCTTTCTGTAAGAGCGCATCACTCAAGGAAATAGCAAACGCCGTATCGCCGACAATGATCGGTATGATGGCGCTGCTACCCTCCAGCGGCGTGTATCCCATTTTTTTGAGGCCTTCGCGGAAATACGCCGTATTTTTTCGCAGCGTACCAACGAGTTGCGGATGTCCATCCAAATAGTCGATCGCCGCAAGGGCGCTGCACGCCACCGTTGGGGGCAACGCGTTTGAAAATAATTGCGGGCGCGATCTTTGGATCAGGGTATCGATGAGCACTCCAGAGCCGGCCACGAAACCGCCGGCCGCGCCTCCAAGCGCTTTGCCAAGAGTGCCGGTGATGATGTCGACCTTGCCCTGCAATCCGTAATGTTCGATCGTTCCGCGGCCGCTCCGACCGGTAACACCCGTGCCGTGACTGTCGTCAACCACACTTACCGCGTTGTATTTCTGCGCCAGTTCGACGATCTGGGGTAAGTTCGCCAGGCTCCCTTCCATTGAAAAAACGCCATCGGTGACGATAAAGACGGGGCCCCGGGTTGTCGCTTGCAATTTCGCCTCAAGATCGACCATGTCGGCGTGTTTGTAGCGCTCGCGCTTTGCTTTCGTCGCCAGCCGGCACCCGTCAATGATGGAAGCGTGATTGAGCTCATCGGAGATGATTGTAGAACCGTCCTGTGCGACGGTCGGAAACAAGCCCGTGTTCGCGTTCCAACAAGAAACATACGTTAGCGACGCTTCGGTTTGTAAGAATCGCGCAATCCTCTCTTCGAGTTGGCGATGAATATCGAAGGTACCACAAATAAAGCGAACGGAAGCCGTGCCGGCTCCGTATTTGCGTAAACCGTCGATTCCGGCTTGCACCACTTCGGGCAGGTCCGAGAGTCCTAAATAATTGTTGCTTGACAAAACCAGAACGTGACCCGCTTCTTCCATGTCAACCTCGGCCGACATGGGCGTGGTCAGATGGCGCAATCGCTTGTAGGTTCCGGCGCTCTTGAGATCTGCTATTTCGGTTTCGAGACGTTCTTCGAACTGCGCGTTCATTTGGGGCCTTTCACATCCAGAACTATTTTCGCCGCCTCACCGGATTGCAGGAGTGCAAAGGCAGCATCAAACTCTTGTAATGGCAGGACATGAGTAATAATGGGTTTCAGATCGACGCGGCCGCTCTTAACCAAGGCTTGAGTCTGGTACCAGGTCTCGAACATTTTTCGTCCGTTGATGCCCAGCACCGTCAACCCTTTAAAGATGATGCGCTCGGCCAGGTTGATACTAATAGCGTCATTCGGGATGCCCAGGAGTGCGGCGCGCCCACCGTTGCGCACCATTGCCAAGCCTAAATCGATCGCCGCACCGCTTCCCGACATTTCAAGCAGGACGTCAACCCCGTCACCGTTCGTTCGCCGCAGTACCTCTTCAACGAGATTTTCATTAGTTGCCAGGAACGTCGCATCGGCGCCAACGCGCTCAGCGAGCTCCAATTTCCTTTGGTTGACATCAATAGCGATAACCGATGCAGCGCCCGCAGCGCGGGCGACCGGAATGGCCATTAAACCAATTGAGCCGACTCCCGTTATCGCTACGCTCTTTGCGCTCACGCCCGCCGCCATCACCGTATGAACCGCGTTGCCGAGGGGATCGAATACTGCCGCGACTTCGTCTGGGACGGCGGGATCCAGCTTCCACACGTTGCTCTCCGGAATCGAGATAAAATCTGCAAAGGCCCCGTCGCGATCCACTCCGATAATACGAACGTGTTCGCAAATGTGCGCCTCACCCGTTCGGCACAGCAAACAAACGCCGCACGTTATATGGCCTTCGGCGGAAACGCGATGCCCCGCCGCGACCGACCGCACCGCCTCACCGACTTCGCTAACGGTACCCATGAATTCGTGACCGACGATGCGCGGCGGCGCAATGCGGCTCTGGGCCCATTTGTCCCAGTTGTAAATGTGCTGATCGGTGCCACACACGCCGGCCTTTTCCACTCTAATCACGACGTCCGACGGGCCCAAGGGCGGCACGGGAACCTCCAAAAGAACGAGGCCCGGCTCCGGCTCGGCCTTGATAAGCGCCCGCATTGTGCGCGATCCCCGCGAATCGAGAGCGCTAGAGCGGGGGTTACTTGCGATCATGGTGGGCGAGTTCCATTCGTGGTTTCACCGCGCCCGCCCCCGAAGCCGGCTTCCATCGTGCGGACACGGTTCGCTGAGCTTAGGCTGCGCGAGCCGCTGGTATTTGTGGGAGATCTTTGTCGCAGTTTAGGCGCCGCAAGCGACATGTACCCATTAGGACACGAGCGTAGCGGCAACGACAACTGCGGCAAAAATCGTCCACAAATTAGCCGTAGCGGCCGGTTATGTAGTCTTCAGTCCTCTTATCTTGCGGTTTGGTAAAGATGTTGGACGTTTTGGCAACTTCGATAAGTTCGCCCAACAAAAAAAAGGCAGTGTAGTCTGAGATGCGAGCCG
Source organism: Vulcanimicrobiota bacterium (assembly GCA_030947645.1). Lineage (GTDB taxonomy): Bacteria > Vulcanimicrobiota > Vulcanimicrobiia > Vulcanimicrobiales > Vulcanimicrobiaceae > JALZBG01. Next base: position 3,235 of record JALZBG010000193.1, read on the forward strand.
CTTGTTGCATCGAGTGCGTGACGATGACCACCGTGTAGCGCTTTTTAAGCTCGCCAATCAAATCCTCGATTTTGGAGGTAGCGATGGGATCGAGTGCGGAGGCAGGCTCGTCCATGAGAATCACTTCCGGCTCCACCGCAAGAACTCGGGCGATGCATAAACGCTGCTGCTGGCCGCCGGAAAGATCGAGTGCTGAACGGTTGAGCCGATCTTTCACTTCCTCCCACAGCGCCGCATTGCGCAAACTGCGTTCGCAGATCTCGGCTAGCTTTTTTCGATTGTTTTCACCGTGAATTTTCGGCCCGTACACGACATTTTCGTAAATGGACTTGGGAAAAGGATTGGCGCGCTGAAAAACCATACCGATTCGATGGCGGATTGTTACCGGATCGACTGATTCATCGTAGATATCGCTTCCATCCAGTAGGACGTCGCCGGTTACTCGCACGTTCGGTACAAGATCGTGCATTCGGTTCAACGCTCGAATGAATGTCGATTTACCGCAACCCGAC
>JALZBG010000194.1 GCA_030947645.1 Vulcanimicrobiota bacterium
GGTGGTGATGCCGAACCACGTGCATTTACTGATTCTCCTTTTAGTCCCCCTCCCTCTGCTGATGCGGTGGCTGAAAGGGTCGACGGCCAGGAACGCTAACCGCATTCTGGGGCGGACCGGACAGCCTTTTGGCAGGACGAGTCTTACGATCGTTACCTCCGCGGTGTGAGTCAAATAAATCGGACCATCGCCTATATCGAGGAAAACCCGGTTTCGGCGGGATTGGTGCGCTCCGCTGAGCGCTGGTTGTGGTCCAGCGCGGGTTGGCAGGCGAAACCGCCTGCCCCACTATTGACATGCCGTAACCTTTAACACACGGGATACGCCAATATTGGGGGAAAGCGATAAACTTTAACGATTGAAACCGAGAGCCTACGCATGCTTGGCGTCCGCTATAACCGTTTGCATGGTTTTTAGCTCTTGTGGCGCTAAGAGTTCCCCAACGAAATCAGACAAGTCCGGCAGGAAAGGTTCAGGCGGCGATGTGCCAGTCAGCGTTGCCAAAGTGGTCACGAAAGACGTTCCGGTCGATATTCAGGTGATCGGCAACGTCGAAGCGTATTCCGCGATCGCGGTAAAGGCTCAGGTGGGCGGCGAGTTGACCAAAGTTCACTTTCACGAAGGGGATTACGTGAAGAGAAACGATCTGCTCTTCACCATCGATCCTCGCACCTATCAAGCACAGTTGCAGCAAGCGCAGGCCAATCTTTCGCGGGATCGAGCGCTGCTCCAGCAAGCCGAAGCCAACCTCGCGCGGGACCGGGCACAGTTGAAATACGCATCCGCCCAGGCCGGCCGCTATCAAAATCTGCAAACCGAAGGCGTCGTTTCGAAAGACCAGACCGAGCAAGTCCGCAGCAATGCCGACGCTGTCACGCAGGCCGTGAACGCCGATCTCGCGGCTATTGAAAGCGCGAAAGCTCAGATTGGGTCGACCGAAGCGCAGATCGAAAATTCGAAGGTGATGCTCGGCTACACGACCATCCGCTCGCCGATCAGCGGCCGCACCGGCAACCTCTCCATCAAGCAGGGAAATGTAGTCACGGCGAACACAGTCGATCTCATGACGATCAACGAAGTTCAGCCGATTTACGTCACGTTTTCCGTGCCGGAGGCGCAACTGCGCGAAGTGAAGAAATATATGGAGCGCGGCAAGCTTGCCGTTGTGGCAACGCCGCAGGACGACCTTTCGGACAAGGAGACGGGCGTGCTTACCTTCGTCGACAACAACGTAGACACGACTACCGGAACCATCAAATTAAAAGGCACGTTCCCCAACACCGACCGCAAGCTATGGCCCGGAGAGTTCGTGCGCGTATTGCTGCGGCTCACGACGCAGCCGAACGCGATTGTCGTTCCCAATCAGGCCGTTCAGACTGGACAGGATGGGAATTATGTTTTTGTCGTGACGCCGGATCGAACCGTTGTGAGCCGCACTATTACCACCGGAGCGCGGATCGATCAGGAAACGGTGATTGAGAGCGGGGTCAGGCCGGGCGAGACCGTCGTGACGGAGGGACAGTTGCGGCTCGCGCCAGGAATGAAAGTACAGGTTCGTCCTTCGGCTGCCCGGCCCTATGCGAAGGGCCGCAAGGGATAAAGGCGCGTTTGAACATCTCGGAAATTTTCATCCGGCGTCCCATTGCAACCAGCCTGCTGATGCTCGGCATTGCTCTGTTCGGCGTGGTGTCGTATCGCGCTTTGCCGGTCAGCGATCTGCCGAATGTCGATTTCCCGACGATCGGCGTTTCCGCAAGCCTCCCCGGAGCGGACCCGGCAACGATGGCGGCAGCGGTAGCCACACCCCTGGAACGGCAGTTCACAACTATAGCGGGACTCGATTCCATGACGTCCGTCAACTCGACGGGCAGCACCTCGATTACGCTGCAGTTCGATCTGAATCGCAAAATCGACGGCGCAGCGGTGGACGTCCAGACCGCCATTGCCGAAGCCATGGCGCTGTTGCCTCCCGGGATGCCCAACCCGCCGTCGTTCCGCAAATCTAATCCGGCGGATTCGCCTATCATGTTTCTCGGCCTGATGTCCGAGGCCATTCCGATTTATAAGCTGGATGAATACGCCGAAACGTTAGTGGCCCAGCGCATCTCCATGATCAACGGAGTGGCGCAGGTGAACGTCTTCGGCCCGCAAAAATACGCCGTTCACGTGCAGGTGGATCCCCGCAAGATGGCTTCGCGGCAGATCGGGATCAATGAAGTCGCGACAGCGATCCAAAATTGGAATATTAACCTGCCGACCGGGACGCTCTACGGCCCGAACACGCAGTTCAACGTGCAGGCGAACGGGCAGTTAATGAATGCGTCGGAGTACAAGCCGATGGTGGTGGCGTGGCGCAAGGGCATGCCGATACGCCTCGAAGAGATCGCGCACGTAGTCGATAGCGTCGAAGACGATCGGACCGCCTCCTGGCTGGTCTACCCGCATAGCGTTCGCAAGGCCATCAATCTGGCGGTGATGCGTCAGCCGGGGAGCAACACCATCGAAGTCACCAGCGCGATTCGAAAGCTGCTCCCGACTTTTCAGGCGCAACTTCCTCCGGCGGTCGAACTCGCCATCCGCGGGGACCGCTCGAAAAATATTCGCGACGCGTTCACCGATATCCAACGCACCATGGCGCTGACGCTTTGCCTGGTAATCGGCGTCATCTTTGTTTTTCTGCGGAACGCGTCGGCCACCATGATTCCCAGCATGGCGCTGCCGTTTTCGATCGTAGGCACGTTCTCGATCATGTACGTGCTCGATTTCAGCCTGGACAATATTTCGATGATGGCCTTGATCCTATCGATTGGTTTCATCGTCGACGATGCCATCGTGATGCTCGAGAATATCGTGCGCCATGTGGAGAAAGGCGAGAAGCCGCTCGAAGCGGCGTTGAAAGGGTCGAAAGAGATCAGCTTCACCATTGTCTCGATGACCATCTCGCTCGCCGCCGTTTTCATTCCCATTTTGTTCATGGGCGGCATCCTGGGCAAGCTGTTCCGCGAGTTCGCTATTACGATTTGCGTCGCGATTTTGATCTCGGGATTCGTCTCGGTGACGCTCACGCCCATGCTGTGCAGCCGTTTTCTCAAGAAAACCAAGCAGAACCGGAGAGGGATCTTCTACCGTGTCATGGACCGGTTCTTCCTTGGCTTGAACGGGATTTACGACCGCAGTTTGCGTTGGGTGCTGAACTATCGCCCGCTAATGGGTGTAGTGTTCCTGGTGGTTCTGTGCTCGACGGTTTATTTGTACATCAAAGTTCCGAAAGGCTTCATCCCCGATCAGGATAACGATACGCTACAGGTCAGCACGGAGGCGGCGCAGGGCACTTCCTACATCGAAATGCGAAAGCTGCAAGAGCGCGTGAACGAGGTGATGCAGAAGGATCCGAATATCGAGACCTTCATGTCGAGTATTGGGGGCATGATGGCCGGCAGCATGGGCGGGCAAAACACCGGCCGCATGTGGGTCCAGTTGAAGCCCCGCAAGGAGCGCCGATTGAGCGCGCAGCAAGTGGTTGAAGAGCTGCGGCCCAAGCTTTCGCGGTTTCTTGGCATGCGGGTATTTATGACGATGCCCCCCCAAATCCGCATCGGAGGGCGCATGTCAAAGAGCGCTTATGAATTCACCATCCAGGGTCCCAACACCAGGGAGCTGTACTTGGAGGGGGACCGTTTTCAGCAGCTCGTCGCGAAGCTTCCTATCATTCAGGATGTGACCAGCGATCTTCAGTTGCGCAACC
>JALZBG010000195.1 GCA_030947645.1 Vulcanimicrobiota bacterium
GCTCTTGATTCACGGCGTATTGCACGTAATCGGACACGACCATAAGCGCAAAGTGGAGCGAGCGCGCATGCAGGCAGAAGAACGACGCCTAGCGGCAGCTCTCGGCATGCGCTGGCCATACGAAGGGGACTGAACCCATGCAGCATCCGCACGGATTCAGGCCCATTGCCGAAAGCAAGTTTTGGAGTTCGTTCCACTTCGCGTTTCAGGGCATCGTATACTGTGCAAAAACCCAGGCTAACATGCGAGTCCATCTCTTTATTGCTGCCGCTGTACTACTCGCCACGCTGTACTTGCGGCTGGAACGTGCTTATGTTGTCGAGATCATTATCCTCATCGCCATCGTGCTTGCGCTGGAATTGCTCAACACTGCGATTGAAGCAATCGTTGATCTGCTTACCGTAGCTCATCACCCGCTGGCGAAAATTGCCAAGGATGCAGCGGCTGGCGCAGTACTGGTAGCATCACTTTGCGCAGTCGTGATCGGATACTTGGTTTTTTACGAAGGGCTTTTCGCGGGTGGAGAACGCGTGTATCATGCGCTGGCGCAGGTACCGGCCAACACCGTCTTCATAAGTTTGGCCATCGTTGCGATTGCGGTGGTTATCGCCAAGGCGTTCACGGGACGAGGGTCTGCTTTTCAAGGAGGTGCCGTTTCGGGACACGCCGCGTTAGCCTTCGCAATGGCGACCATCCTGGCGCTTTTTTACCAGCGGCCCTTGCTTGCATTGCTATCGTTCGGACTCGCGTTCCTGGTAGCGCAAAGCCGGGTCGAGGCAGGTATCCACTCCGTGCTGGAGGTGATGTGGGGCGCAGTGCTGGGCGTCGGCGTCAGTGTGGCGATCTACATCCTGGTTCGACCGCATGTGCTATAATGGGCCCGCATTGGATACAGACCCACTACCGGGCTCGCGCAGCGCCTCGCGGAGGCCTCGCTGAGTACGCCCTCCTTGCACGACGTCAGTTGGCTAGAAGTCCTCGCGCTGCTGCTCCTGGTCCTCGCAGCAGCCTTTTTTGCAGCATCTGAAGCGGCGCTAGTTTCTCTTTCCCGGCTTCGGGCACGCGGCATGCTGGAGCGCAACGTCCGCGGCGCCAAGGAAGTAGTGCGTTTGTTGGAGGATCGTAACCGTTTCCTGACCTCAGTGCTCGTTGGCAACACCGTCGTTTTGCTCGCCGCGGATTCGTTGGCAACGTATCTTTTTATTAAGGCGGGGGTTCCCCAAGCTGCGCTTTGGTCCACCGTCGCAATGACGGTCTTGCTGCTGCTATTCGGCGAGATCATTCCCAAAACAATTGCCATTTCGAACAGCGATCGCTGGGCGACGCGCCTGGCGCCATTCATGTCGCACGTTGAATTGCTGCTGACGCCCATCGTCCGCTCTTTTGTGTTTGTGACCGATTTAATAGTGCGTCTTTTCGGAGTTCCACCTCGCGCCAGCGCTATTTTTGTGACCGAAGAAGATATTCGTACCATGGTGGATGTGGGTGCGGAACAAAAAGTCTTGGAAGAACAAGAGCGCGAGATGATTCACTCGATCATCGAATTCGGCGATACGATCGTACGCGAAGTGATGACGCCCCGCCGCGATATCGCGGCGCTGGCGATTGACGACTCTCCAAGGCGCGCCTTGGATCTGGTGATCGCTGAGGGCTATTCCAAGTTGCCGGTATATGAAGATTCGAAAGACGACATCGTGGGGGTCGTCCACGACCGCGAACTGTTGATTAGCCTCGCGAACGGCACGCTCTCGACGTTGCCGCTGCGCTCGTTGGCGCGTCCCGTCACGCACGTTCCGGAAAATAAAAAGATCTCGGAGTTGTTGCGGCAAATGCAGCGGGAAAAGTTCTCCATGGCGATTGTTGTTGACGAGTACGGCGGTACCGCCGGGTTGGTGACAATGGAAGACCTATTGGAGGAAATCGTCGGTGAAATTCGCGACGAACACGATGAGGGTGAAGAAGAGCCTATCAACGTGGTCTCTTCCGACGAGAGCGTCGTTGACGCCGGGACCAACATCGAAGATGTCAACGCAAAGCTTGGGACGCATTTACCGCACGAAGAGTTTGAAACGCTTGGCGGTTTCACGGTCGGTCTTTTCGGCCGGTTGCCGGTCCAGGGCGAAGAGGTTGCGGTAGACGATCACATTCGTTTGCGCGTGGAACGCACGCGGGGCAAGCGAATTTTGGCGGTTCGTATTTTCACGAACGGGAAGCCGCCCGGCAGCGCGGTGCAAGTGGAACGGCCGCGCGAACATGTCAATAGAGACTGAAACGCTCCTAGAGGCTGCGCGTCGTGCTCGCGAAAAAGCATATGCACCGTACTCCAAATTTGCTGTTGGCGCAGCTTTGCGGACTGCCGATGGCTCGATTTTTACCGGCGCCAACGTCGAAAACTCATCGCTTGGATTATCGCTGTGCGCGGAGCGCCTTGCGGCGTGTTCGGCTGTCGCGGCGGGACACCGGCAGTTCCAAGCCATTGCCGTAGTAGGCCCCACGGGTGCCCTCTCCGCACCATGCGGCGCTTGCCGGCAGGTTTTAGCGGAGTTCAGCATTGCCATGCGCGTCATGTATGTCATGTCTTCCGCGGCGGTGCAGACAACATTATACGAGCTCTTGCCCGACCGCTTTACTTTCGATGGTTCGCAAACGTGAGCTCAGAGAGGTCGTATAAGACAACGGCCTTCGTCTTGCGCGGACACAACTTGGGAGAGGCCGATAAGATTTACACCCTGTTTACCGCTTCGCGCGGTAAATTGGATGCGATTGCCAAGGGCGTGAGGCGCACGAAGAGTCACTTTGCCGGGCGCCTGGAATTCATGAGTGAAACCACGTTAACGCTCCATCGCGGCCGCAACTTGGACGTCATTACAAGTGCTGAGATCGTTCACTCATCATGGGATATGGTTGTGCGTCCCGCAACCTTTGTCGCGGCGCACGCTATGGCCGAAGTCGTTAACGCGTTCTGCGAACCTGATTTAGCTCAGCCCGACATTTATGCGCTTCTCACCGCGGCCGTTTGGTCGTTTCACAAAACGGAAGACGTTCGCCCACTCTTGCCGCGTTTCTATCTGCGCCTTCTCGACGCATTGGGCTTGGCTCCCCCCAGCGGCGCGTGCGTCCGGTGCGGTGGCAACTTGAGTTCGGCTTGGGTCGATCTGGAATCCGGCGGCCTTGCCTGCATGGACTGCCGGGTTGCGCGTCAAGACGTCATTGATATGACGCCGCGCGATGTCGAAAACTTTCAAGCGCTGGGCGCTCCCAAAGGCGGCGGCGCGCGCATCAGTGGCACCGCAACTGCAACAAGTCGAAGGGCAATCGAAGCCTTCCTGTACCATCATTTGGGGAAACGTCCGAAAGCGGGAGTGTCTGCGGAAGAATTCGTAACTCCGTAAGATGACGGTGGTTGCCCTAGACGTAGGAACGCGACGAATCGGCGTTGCCGTTTCCGATCCTTTCGATAGTTTTGCGCTTCCATTGAAAGTCATCGAACGAAGTAATACCCGAGAAGACATTCGCCGTGTCATTGAAACGCTACGGGAATACGAATGCACCGAACTAGTGATCGGCGACCCGTTGACTCTTCTTGGAGAGCGCGGGCCGGCAGCAGACAAAATCGATACCTTCGTGGCTGCGCTGCAACGCTTGTTCCCCGGCACGGTACACCGCATCGATGAACGTCTCACGACCGCTGCGGCCACAAGAACACTGCTGGAGGCCGACGTTTCGCGCACGA
>JALZBG010000196.1 GCA_030947645.1 Vulcanimicrobiota bacterium
CACCATCCGCAAATCGGCGTAGTTGCTTAGATAAAGCGAATCGTACTTCGGGTTGGTCGACGTGACGGCGATCGCCATGATAAACGCACCGGAATTTTTGTTTACCGTGATGCCGGTTTGCTTGATTTCGTTGGGGAGCCGCCCGATGGCGGCATTAACGGCGTTCTGGACGTCGTTGGCAGCTTGGTTTAAGTCGACGCCGAGATTGAAGGTGCATGTGATGTTGCTGGAGCCGTCGTTTCCGCTTGTGGAAGTCATATACCGCAGACCCTGTACGCCGTTGATCGCTTGTTCCAAGGGAGTTGTAACCGAGGATTCCACTGCCTGCGCGCTTGCGCCGGTGTAGTGCGCGCTGACGGAGACCACCGGAGGGGCAATCTTTGGAAACTCCGCGATCGGAAGAGTCGGTATGGAAACCAGGCCGATCAATAGGATTATCGCCGAACAGACCGTCGCGAAAACCGGTCTGGTAATGAAAAAGTTGTTCAACGCTCCCTACAACCGCTAGCCATATTTGAGGGCTTCGTTGCGCGAAACTCGAACGATCGTGTTGCGGTCAATCTGAATCTTCGTCTTTCAGAAGGAGTGACGCTCATCCATGACAGCAGCTACCTTATTCAGAACGAATCGGAATGCTCTGGACGGGCTCTTGCTTCTCTTGCGTCTTGCGATGGGCGTTGTCATGTTTCCTCACGGAGCCCAAAAAATGTTGGGCTGGTTCGGCGGTTCGGGCTTTGGCGGCACCATGCAATTCTTTACGGGCATGGTGCACGTTCCGGCTTTCCTGGGGGTGCTTGCAATTCTTGCGGAATTCCTTGGCTCAATCTTCCTTATCCTCGGCGTGCTCACGCGTTTCGCGGCATTGGCTATTACCACCAACATGCTCGTGGCGGTTTCGCTGATTCATGTGCACAATGGGTTTTTCATGAATTGGAGCGGGCATCAGAAGGGGGAGGGAATGGAATTTTTCATCTACGCGATCGCCGTGGGAGTCACGCTCATTATTGCACGGCCTGGCCGTTTTTCGGTGGATGCCCAGCTCGCCCGGGCGGATCCGGACGCCCATCTCTATCGAACCGGCGCGCTACGCTAAAAGTCAAACTAGCGCACCGCCCGAACCTCAATTTCTCTCCCTTATCCGCGTTTCGCCCGAGTTGCGAAACAGCGGGTACCCAACTGGCACCTTCATCAGCCCACATCGGCGCGTCGTTTTATGTGACCCGAAGGCTGCCCCGATGCGCTGCGACGGTTGCCCGCCGCTCTTGAAAGAAATCGGCCTGCTGTAACGAACTGTTAGGGTCCAGTGCGACGGATTGTGCGATTCGCCTGGATCTCAGCCGTAGTCTTCGCTTCACTCGTTCTTCTCGAAGCGAACACACCGCCATCATCATTCTCGCCGCGGCCGTCACCCTCACCAACAGCACCTTCCCGCCCAACTGCGACGCCCGCGACTCGCGACGTTATCTCGGACCTTGCGCCCGCCGACGAATACTTTGGAAGAATGCGGCTGAGCGTCGTGCGCATCCACCATCAAGTCTTTGCGTTAAAAGATGATTTGCATCATCGTCGGCAGCGTATCGCGGCAATTTCGAATGAGGCCGATGAAATTACCGAAGCCTATTATGATTGGGCCCATCGCTTTCCGAAAGATCGATGGGTGCCACGCACGGGCTGGGAACTCGCAACGTTGTACGAAGAGTTACCCGGGGTTGATTCCCGGGATCACGCAGTTGCCTTGTTGACGTTCGTCCGCGATCATTACGGTGACAGTTCGTTGGGCGGCGCCAGCGTCAAAGAACTTGCCCGCGGAATCGGCGTGAGGCCTTGGCCTCGCTGGGGATCCGCCCCCGGTCCGCGTCCCCGAGTCGCTTCGGCTCCCAATGCGGCATCCTCAAGCAAGCCCGTCGCCGCTCAAGTGACCGACGCACCGGGTTTACTCTCCACAATTAACGCTTTGGAATCCGACCTGCGAGCGAAGCGTCAAAACGGCGATCCTGCCTACAAACAGGCGACCAACCTTGAGGGAACGTTCCGGCGTCTCTCGCGGGACGGGACGATTGGCGATTACGATGCGGCCGCCTGGGAGCTGGGCGCGGTGTATCAATTGCTTCCCGGCGAGGATGCGCGCACGCGTGCGATCCGTATGCTTGCGCTGGTGCTCGATCGATATTCAAATTCAAAATACGCAGCCTGGAGCTTGCGGGATCTTGAGCGAGGCATTGGTGTTCGCCGATAACAGGCGGTGATGGACGGCCGCCAAACTACAGCATCATGCCGCAGCCGGAGCGTAACCTCTCAATAGAGCGCACGATTTGCGTGCTCTTGGTGGTCTTCATTTCCACCACCAGTTTCTTTTCCGCTTCAGCTGCACCGTTTAGACCGTCCTCACGCGCGGTCCGGACCACGCCTAGGCAACGAATTCAAGAGATGTCGATTGTTCCGCGTCCGCGGGAAATACAAGAAACGCCCGGTTCCTTCGCGTGGCCGGCTCGGACTCGCATCGCGGCCTCGACCGCGGTCGAGCGAGATGTGGCCGCGCTTTTGAGCGACTATTTGCACAGTCAAAGCATGCAGGCAGAACTTGCATCTGCGGGGGATCCGGCCGAAATCCACCTGCGGGCAGCCGCGAACGCGGACCCTCAACTTGGTTCCGAGGGGTATGCCTTGCACATCACGCCGCGCGGCATTACCATGGTGGCAAACGCCGGCGCAGGTCTGTTTTACGCGCTGCAAACGCTTGAACAAATGACGCACGCGCGCTCGCCGCATACGCTGGACACTCCGGCGGCAACGATCGAGGATTGGCCCGCATATCGCTGGCGGGGTGTTCATCTGGACGTCAGTCGCCACTTCTATACCGTCCCGATCGTGAAGCGCTACATTGACGTCGCTGCGCATTACAAACTGAACACCTTTCACTGGCATTTGACAGACGATCAAGGGTGGCGCATTGAAATAAAGCGGTATCCGCGGCTTACCGCGATCGGATCCTGCCGCGCCGGTACGGAGGTGGGGCGGGATCCAAGTGCCACCGATGGTAAGCGTTATTGCGGCTTCTACACTCAGTCGCAGATCCGCGATGTCGTTACCTACGCGAAACGCCGCAACATCACGGTGGTTCCGGAAATTGAAGTTCCCGGGCATTCTGCGGCTGCGCTGGCATCATATCCTGAGTTGGCCTGCAAACCGGGGCCGTATCGGGTGCGCCAGATTTGGGGTACCGGGGAATCCGACGTCTACTGCCCGAGCGAACGTACGTTTGCGTTCCTCAAGAACGTGTTGTCCGAAGTGATGTCCATGTTTCCGAGCCCGTACGTGCATGTCGGCGGAGACGAAGTCGCAACTGAGGCTTGGCACAACGTTCCGCTAGTGCGGACGTTGATGCAGCGGGAACGGCTTAGCGATTATGCGGCCGTTCAAGCATACATGATGCGGCGGATGGAACGGTTTTTGCGACAGCGGGGACGGCGCTTGGTGGGTTGGGACGAAATCCTCGATGGCGGCGTTTCCAGCGATGCGACCATCATGTCTTGGCGAGGCGAAAAGCCGGGCATCCGGGCCGTGAGACGTGGAAATGATGCCGTCATGACGCCCGACGGTCCGCTGTACTTCGATGCCTATCAGGGAGATCGTTTACAAGAGCCGCGCGCCATCGGCAACATGTCGACGCTCGAACAAGTCTACGACTATGACCCGACCCCCGACGCCGTGACGGCCGCCGAAGCGGCGCAC
>JALZBG010000197.1 GCA_030947645.1 Vulcanimicrobiota bacterium
CGCGGCGCCATCGGCCGCAACGCGGAAAATATGCCGGTCGGGAAGGGGTGGCACGCCCGCCGGCCCAGCCGGCGAGGGCGTAATGAGGCCAGCGGGGCCTTCAAAACCCCGGCCACGGCGACGACGGCGACGCCGCTTGCGTCGAACGGCGTCATCTGCTTGTATCCCGTCGGACACTTGAGGCTGCGTGAGCCGCACGTCATCGGCGCTTGGCTGGCCGGTCGATTCTTCCGTGGGCTCGGGTGCGCGACTCTCGAGGGGGACTGCTGCCAGTTGGGCTTGAGCACTTTCGCGCGATATCCCAAATTGTCCGACATCTCCGGGGTGCCGCCGACGGCGGCGGCGCCGCCGGCGCTTTCCGCCTTCGCCAACCATATCACTCGCAACGGTTACGGGAGCCGCCACTGCTACGGTAGTGCGATCGATGGCTTGCTCCACTTCGGCTTCTGCAGCGGTGGAAATGCCGATGGCAGCACGTTCCACTCCGGTTTTCGCCGCCTCTTCCGCGAGCGCGCGCAGTTGTTCGGTTTGTTCCTGGGGGGAGGCTGCGGCCTTGCGCGCGTGCCCTCCGCGGCGCCGTTTGTGCTTGGCTTCTCCGTTCTGCGCTACAATTGGAGCGAGCGATTCGGCCAAAACGTTCTCTTCATCAATATCGATAATTCTAATGCGGATCGTTTGCCCGGCCGCGTTGGCTGCGTTCTCAACCTCAATGAGCCGCCCGTTGATGACGGTTACAGCCGACGTCGGGTTGGGCAGGCGCGTTGTTAATATGTCTACTTCATGCTCGTCACCGACGCGCAAGCCATCATTTCCCAGCGCTCCATCTGCGGCGACGCGGACTTTCGTACGCTCGGGATGCAAGAGGGCATCGACTCGCACGTGAATCGGCGTTTGCAAGCTCTGCGCGAGCGCCTTACAGTCTTCCTCGTACCAATACTCAAGTTGCGCCGCAACCGTAGGAGCCGTATCGACGATGATCGGATGTTTGTGATCACGGCCATCACTGCCGCGAATTTTGCGAAAGGTCTCAATGGCAACCGATTGCGGCGAGAGGACGCTCCCCAATCCGGAACAGGTCGGACATGGACCGCGCAACTGCCCCGATAAGTCCTTACCGACCCGCTTGCGAGTAAATTCGAGCAAGCCAAGGGCGGAAAATGATTGAATCGTAGCTCGCGTCCGGTCGCGACGCAATCCGCCTTCTAGCGTTGCGATCACTTTGTTTCGGCTGCCCTCGGTGTTCATATCTATGAAATCACACACGATGATTCCACCGATATCGCGCAACCGCACTTGCCGCGCAATCTCCGCCGCCGCTTCAACATTGGTTCGAACGATGGTGTCCTCGAGGTTTTTCCCCCCTGTAAATTTCCCGCTGTTTACATCGATTACCGTCAGGGCCTCGGTCGACTCAATGACGATAGAACCTCCCGACGGCAGGTTGATCTTCGGGCGCATGAGCTTTTGCAACTCTTCCTCAACTTTGAAATCGCCGAAGAGCGAACGTCCGGAGTTATAGTGCTCAAGACGGTCCAAGTACTGAGGACCCAACAGGCGCAAGAAGTCGCGAACCTTTTCGAACTCTTCCGCATCGTCGATGAGCACGCGGTTGACCTCTGGAGTAATGAAGTCGCGTGCCGCCTTGTAGACTAAATTCATATCTTTGTGCAGAAGCGACGGCGAGGCGGCGCGCTTGTACATCTCCAGAATCCCATGCCACATGCGGATCAACACGCCGAGATCGGCGATTAACTCTGCTTCACTGACACCCGCGGCGGCGGTGCGCACCACGGTCGCCATTCCTTCAGGACGAATGCGCTTCATTAAGGCCTTCAGGCGGTTGCGTTCGTCCGCGGTATCGATTTTGCGGGAAACGCCGCTGTACTTACCGGTCGGCATCAAAATCAAGAACCGCCCCGGCAAGGAAATGTTTGTGCTGATGCGCGCGCCTTTTAAACCGCGCGGTTCTTTGACGATTTGCACTAAAACATCGTCGCCCCGGTTTACTTTTTCGCTGATTGTCCACCCCGAGCGGCCCTGCGTGATCTCAACATCGCCGATGTTCAGCGGAGTTCGATTGATATCGTCCACGTACAGGAACGCGTTCCGGCCGAGCCCGATGTCTACGAAGCTGGCGCCCATTCCAGGTAGAACGTTTTGAACTTTTCCTTTGTAGATCGAGCCGATGACTTTTTCTTCGCGCTCTACGTAGATTTCGGAGAGCAAGCCATCCTCGAGTATGGCGACCCTATTTTCCCACGGATCGCTTGAAATGAGGATATCAGTTGCCAATGACGTTAACCTTAACCAACTCTGGTCCGATTCAAACTCTCCGCGACGGCTCGCCCCGAGAGGCCTGGGTTCCGGCGACTATCGAGCGGCGTTGAGTGAGTACAGACCGTATTGTAAAACTTTGGCCGAGTGAATCCGCGTACTCGCGAATCAACAACCGGCAGCAACGAGCTTCCCGGAACTCGAGAGAGGAACCTTCCGGCTGCCGCCAACGGCCCAATTCTCGCGCGGTCACATCGTTATGCGTTTCCCAAGACGACCCGATCGCGCTGCAAATAAATGTTGAGCAGTACGCCGACCGCCGCGTAGTTTGTCACAATGCTGGAACCGCCGTACGACATGAAGGGCAACGGAATGCCGGTAATCGGCATGATTCCGAGGGTCATACCAATGTTGACCACGATGTGAAACACGAGCATGGCAACGATACCGGAGGCAAGGAGAAACGCAAAGCGATCTTGAGCCGAGAGCATCGATCGAATAGCCCCCCAGATAATAAATGCGTATAAACCGATTAACATAGCTGCGCCCAAAAAGCCCAACTCTTCACCAACTACTGTGAAGATGAAATCTCGCGAGTGCTCCGGCACGAAATTGAGTTGCGTTTGGGTCCCGTGATGGAGTCCTTTGCCAAACCAGCCGCCGCTTCCAACGGCGATCTTTGATTGGTTCAGATTCCAGCCCGCGCCCTGCGGGTCGGCCTTTGGATTGAGAAATACCGACAAGCGGGCTTTCTGAAAGGGCTTCAAGACGTACTTCGTGCGCAGGGTGAAGGCGGCGACCGCCGCGAGTGCTCCAGTAAAGACGGCGAAATGCGTCAAACGAGGCAACCCGAAATATAATTGTGCGCTGAGGATAGCGAGCACAACGAGCATCGTGCCGAGATCTGGTTGGCGCAATATCAGCAGCGCCGGAACGCCTACCGCGAGAAGCGGTAGCCACACATCCCGCAAACGCTTGTACTCGCTGCGGCAAAGGATCGCCGCGATCACCATGGCCAGTGCGAGCTTCGCCGGTTCTGATGGCTGGAATGTCCCCAGCGGCCCGAACGAGATCCAACGCTGAGCACCCAAGGCGCTGTGCCCTTTCACTAAAATGAATGCCAACAACAAACAGTTGACCGCGTACACGCCGATCGCCCAACGTTGCCAGTTACGAT
This sequence comes from Vulcanimicrobiota bacterium, assembly GCA_030947645.1. Classification (GTDB taxonomy): domain Bacteria; phylum Vulcanimicrobiota; class Vulcanimicrobiia; order Vulcanimicrobiales; family Vulcanimicrobiaceae; genus JALZBG01. The sequence goes on from JALZBG010000197.1 coordinate 3,452, forward strand.
AATCTATACTCGCAAAGGCGATCATGAGACCAACACCCATCGCCGCGTACAGTGCTTGCTTTTTGTATTCCAAAGCGGCGGAGGGATCATGCAGGGTCGCGGATTGGATGCAGACAAGGCCCAGGATTGTTACGCTTATGCACGCCACGATTAAAGTCCAGTTGATGTTGCGTAACCAGCGGCGCTTCACATTCACGAACTTTCGCGGCGGTACTCTAGGACCTTACACTGCCGTCACCGCATTGGTTGATCGCGAGCG
>JALZBG010000198.1 GCA_030947645.1 Vulcanimicrobiota bacterium
TCGTCGCAATGTGCGAAGGGCGGCGATGCCACCGACACGACGTCGATCTCAATATTTGCGCCAAGCATCGCGGCGCAGCTTTCAAACGCATGGGGAACCCTGCGCTCCGCGGCGATCTTACCCGCGCTGTGCGGGGACGCCAGCGCGACAACTTCGAAAGCCGGATGCGCACGGTAGCTGGGAAGGTGCGCGGCTACGCCAAACCCGCTGCCGACGATGCCGACTTTGTATTTATGCTGCGTCAAAGCTTACGACCACCGATTCTACAACGTCCAGCGCGCGCATCAGTTCCTGTTCTGGAATCATCAGTGGCGGAGTCAGCGAGATAACGTTACCGGTTTGACCGGTTTGAAGGACGATAACACCCTCTTGCAGCGCTCGCGTGACGATGCGCGCGGCTGTCCGCGCGTCGCTCACCTGTATGCCCCACATCAATCCCCGTCCGCGCACCTCGATGCCGCGTGAGTCCGAAAACTTTTTCAAACGGGCGCTAACCTCAGAGCCGATAGCACGGGCGCGTTCGGGGAGCCCCGACCCTTCGATAACTTCGATGCTCGCGAGCGCTGCAGCGCATCCCATAGGGTTGCCGAGATAGGTTGACGTGTGCAGTGCTTCTCCGCGCGAACGTTCCCACGCGTCCATGATCTCCGGTTTGGCAATGGTTGCGGAAATCGGAAAACCGTTGCCGAGGGCTTTGCCCAAACACATGATGTCAGGTGAGACGCCGTCGTGCTGGGCGGCAAACATCGTTCCCGTACGCCCGAAGCCCGTGTAAATTTCATCCAGTATGAACACGACTGCTAAGTCATCGCAAACTTCGCGCAAACCGCGCAGAAACCCATCGGGCGGTACGATGATCCCTGCACGCGCCTGCACGGGTTCGACAATCAAGCCACCCACATCGGGACGCGCCTTCAAGGCTACGCGGATATGTTGCAGCATTCCATCAAGCTTTGCAGCAGTGAACGACTGCGTCGGAAAATCGAAGAACACCGTCCCCCCGACCGACGCGCCCGCGAACGGTGCCCGGAATTTGTCGATGCCACACACTGTCAGCGCTCCCAACGAGAGCCCGTGATAGGCACCTTTAAACGCGGCGAAAGCTGGTTTTCCAGTGGCGAGCATGGTGGTTTTTAAGGCGGTTTCTACCGCTTCAGCTCCGGTAGAAGCGAGGTAAGTTCTGCTCAAACCCTCGGGCGCAATCTCGGCCAGCTTTTGCAGAAGACGGCTTTTGATTTGTGTTGGATGGACGTCGCCCATCGCGTGCATCAGCCGGCGCGCTTGATCCCCGATCGCGGATGCTACGCTAGGGTTCGAGTGTCCAGCATTTGCGACGCCGAATGCGGCCGTCAAGTCTACGTAGCGGTTGCCGTCAACATCGGTGACGGATGCGCCTCCGGCGGACTGCCAAAAAACCGGAAAATCGTCTGCAAGATACGTGATGCCCCGTGACTCGAACCGTTCCAGGTGCCGCACCATTTCGCTCGTTCGTGCTCCGGGTATTGTGCCCATCAAAGTTCTTTTTCGACCAGGCGCACAAAGTCGGCGATGCGCGGACGCCCGCCATGCCCTCCGCTTGCCGGCGGAGATTGCAAGTGGCCGAAGGACGTCAATCGCACCGCTCCCGCAGCGACGGCCATCTCGATGATATCCTCACGGCGCGCGCTCACGGCGAAGCCCTCAAGGGAGATCGCATGACGGCGCAGGTACCGCAAAGCATCCCGCGGCGTTTGCACCGGGTGAATGCCCATGGTACGCGGTAAAAATGGTGGCGGTTGTTCACTGGGCGGATCGAAAACCACGCAAAAGCTGGCGCGGTTGTCGCTAAATGTCGATCCGGTGCCCGTCGCAGAACGAAATGACGAAAGTTGCCGGTGCGCATCAAAGCGTGCCGCAACGGCATCGCTGCGCGGTCCGACGGGGAAATCCACCCTTGCCCGTTCCATCGCCCGTGCGAGCAACGCGCTGAACTGCCGGGGTGACAGTGCACCACCGCTTTCGACGAACATCACATGCAGTGAGAGGCAACCTTCAGTTTCGTAGAGGGCCAGATCCGCGGACGCACGACCGGCGAGTTCGGCGACTTCCATTTGGGTCGCGAGCGATTCGCGCGACACGTACCCTGCGCTGGCACGGCTGCCATAGCCGATGAAGCGCGCATGCGGTGCAATTCGCTCGCGCAGAGTACGCAGCGTTTCGTCTTTGCCAAAGACGACGAGCACGTCCGCACCTCTGAGGAACTCTGCAGATTCGTGCGCACCGTTCCACTGCTCCGCGGACGCCGCGGCCAGGAATCCCGGCTCCTCCTGGGCTAGCGTCTCGAAGAATCTGGCGACAAGCGCATCTTCGCGATCCTTGACCACGACGTCGCACTTGGCGCACAGCGCATAGACGGCGGGAACCAGCGCGACTCCGATTGTGGTGCGGCTTGCGATGATACAAACTCGCCCCGCCCCGCACGCAAATGCGTCCGGGCGTCCTCGACGGCGCACGAAACCGTCGAGAATCTCCACACTGCCCAGTTCGTCGATGATCGTTGCGCGCAGTGCCGCTTGATCCAGCGCCGCGAACAACTGATCTAGCGCGTGTTGTACCATCGGCGCAGAGTACGTCGTGCGCGCAACCAGCGCGGCGCTCACACTGACTCGCGGCGGAAAATCCGGATCGCGCCAGCGGGCGGCAGCGTCCGATACGGCGTCGATGATGCGCGCTGCCGAGACAGCTTGAAGGTCGCCGACGAAGCGGTGTTCGACTGCCTTCATGCCCGCTGTAAGTCTTCGGCCTCAAGGGAGCAGCCGCGCAATTCAGATTCGGACTCTCGCCCAATGAGCATGAAACCGTCGCCGGTAGCGACGCCGACGTCTTCGGTAGAGATCGCGATTACACTCGAACGATTCGCCAAATCGAAGTGCGTTAACGCTCCCGGCTCTCCGGATTCGCTCCGCCGCCCGCCGGCGCGAGTAATCAACGTTCGTACCCATGGCGCCCCGCTCTTCACGCGCCGGGTCGAGGGCCGCGATTGAGCGTTGTCATAATACTGACTGCTGAGTTCCGTCATTCCGTATTCTGCAACGATGTTTTGCAGCGGGACATCGAGCGATCTGCTGACTCGCTCGTAGAGGTTTTCTCGCGTCAGAACGCGCGAACGTCCTTTGAAGCCGCCTGTTTCCATAATGCGCGAACCTGCAGGCAATTGCACTGTGAGTCCCTTGCGGTCGAGTTCCTCGAGAAGGTGGACTAGGGCGAACGCCGTCCCTGCCAGACAGACAGCTCGATCCCGCCTGGCGGCGCCCTGCATGTCACCAATGAGCGCTTCTAAAAGCAGCGTGTCTTGATGCACGTACCAGCCGCTTCCGGCGCGGCCGCGCTCTCGACAAATCCTCCGCATCATGTAGCCGAGCGATGACCCGGGGACTTCAGCCGGATCGGGGACGAGGTTCAGATATTGCAACCCTGCTCGGTCCCAAAGCATCTCGCGATCGAAACTAGCGAGCAGCGCCGCATCATACAGAGTCGAAGCTTCCATGTAATGTGTCCCCCTTTGCCCACGCGTCGTACCGCTGGTCAGAAACCGTAGCGCTGCACGTTCGATGGGAAACGTTGCGAGTGCGGCTTCTTTAAAGGCGGCGCTGGGAACCGGAGGGATGCCGGTCCAGTGCCGCGGCAAGCGTTCGGCGTCGAAGCCTAGGGTCGCGCAATACCGTGAGTAC
>JALZBG010000064.1 GCA_030947645.1 Vulcanimicrobiota bacterium
GCACTTCGCATCGGTCGGCATTCCAAACGTAAAAGGAAAACTCCGACTGAATCCGCGGGATTGCGCTAGCCGGTACCGTCGCAAAAACTGCATTGGCTTGAACGGGCTGCGTAACGCGCACTCCCGAGATGGGGGAAACTTTTCGTTCCAATAATTGCGCCATGCGATTTGCATGTGCAGCGTTCGTTCGCCACAAATCATCGGAAAGGAGCGCCTCAAATTGCGCTGAGATAAAACGCATTTTTGATGCAAGCTGCATGCCCTGTTTGCGGACAAACGGAAAGGAAGCGGCATGCAACCAAGGATTGAAAAAAATAACCGCTTCCCCACACATCAGGCCATTCTTGGTTCCGCCGAACGTCAAGATGTCCACGCCGGCGTCCCGGGTTACTTCCCGCAGACTGCTCTTTAGAGCGGCGGCAGCGTTTGCAATCCGCGCGCCGTCCACATGGACGAGCATTCCCCGTGCGTGGGCAAAATCCGCGATAGCCCGTAGTTCGGCGGGCGTGTACAGCGTACCGAGTTCAGACGTTTGGGAAAGTGAAACGGCTTTCGCCTGAACGTGATGTTGATCGCCTCGGCCGAAAAGCCGCGACTCGATGTTGGCAACGGTTAATTTTCCATCAGAGGAGGCGACTGGTAAGATTTTGCAGCCGGCGCTATTTTCAAGCGCGCCGCATTCGTCAACGTTGAGATGTGCCGTTTCCGCGCAAATCACCGCATGATAGGAGCGCAGGACCGATCCGAGGCCAAGCACATTTCCGCCGGTCCCGTTAAAGACGAAATATACGTCGATGTCCGCGCCGAAATGCTCCTTGAATCGTGCGATAGCTCGCTCGGTGTAAGGGTCGTCACCGTACGCGGCAACGTGGCCGGCGTTCGCCGCGGCGATGGCGGAGAAGATGGCAGGATGGATTCCGGCGCTGTTATCGCTGGTAAAACCGCGCACTAACGCGGCATCGCGGCGTGATACTCTGCCGGCGAGGATTCATGGTCCACGCATGCGGGAAGGTCGGCGATCGATTTGTCCCGGCAAACCCACATCGTCGGACGTTTCCAGCCAGCGCGCCTGGTGTCATCTTCAGCTTGTGCGGTCCGTGATTGCCTCCGGTATGGAGAGATGTGACGGTAGGACCGCTCCAAAGGGCCAAAAAGGCCTTCCCGCCCGCGGTCAGTCTCTGTTCGGTTAGACTTGTTATGCCAACGCCGGAGCGTCGTCGACGCCTAGCGACTCTTGTCTTGCACGATACCGGTGACGACCTGCTGGTGCACGGCCAAGAACGCGCGAAACTTCATGTCCTGAACGCACGACCCGCGTCCGTAAGGTTACGGTAAACGTGTCGGCGGATCCAAAACGGGTTGAGTCGCCCGCGCGTTGACGCACCACTTATGGCAGCTGATCACTCGTACGCGGTCCAAGTCGCCTCGCTTTGCGTTGGGGTTGTGCCCGCCATTTTGGCAATGGTCGTGGTCCTCGCGGCTCGGCTGGAGGAGCGGCGAGGCCGGTTACGAGAACCGCCAAATTAAACAGTCGGCAACCAACCCACTACCAAGGGGTAGCTAGCCGAGGCAGATGGGCGCCTGTCAGTCTCCTTGACGCTCCCTTAAGGCCGATGGTACAATGGCGGCCTATGCCCCGCGGTTTTTAGATCCAACAACAGAGGCGAGAGTCTCCCCGTGTTTTATCCTTCGGAGAACTCGTTTTTTTGTGTTTGCCTATGACTATTCCATCGCGAGCATAGTGCAGTAGCAGCGATCTATTTCAAGAGAGAAAAAAAGAATGGCGAAAACGACGACCCCGAAGTCTCCCGCTAAAGCCGCGGCGGGTACCAAGAGTCGCTCGAAACGCTCAGCCGGTTTGATCGACGGCTCCGGAAACGGCGCCTCGACGGTTCAACCGACTAGTTTTCCGATGCCCACTGGGGCGTTCACCGTGGAATCCTTCGCGGATCCGGGGCCCAAGCGCGAACGCTTCACCTTCGCCAAGATCCCGCACGTCCTGGAAATTCCCAATCTCATCGAACTGCAAAAGGCCAGTTTCGAATGGTTCAAAACGGCGGGGCTCGCCGAAGCGTTCGGTTCAATATCGCCGATCAAAGATTTCACCGGGAACCTCGTTCTCGAATTCGGCGAGCACAGCTTGGGTGAGCCAAAGTACTCCGTTGAGGAGTGTCGCGAGCGTGACATGACCTATAGCGCGCCGTTGCGAGTGCGCGTACGTCTGATTACCGCCGAGTCCGGGGAAATCAAGGGTATCCCGGACCAAGAAATCTTCATGGGCGACTTTCCGCTTATGACCGACAAGGGCACTTTCATGATTAATGGCGCGGAGCGCGTCATTGTCTCGCAGTTGGTGCGCTCGCCTGGCGTCTACTTTCTGACCGATAGCGACACCAACAACCGTCCAACTTTCAATGCGACAATCATCCCCAATCGCGGCGCCTGGATAGAATTCGAGACCGACAACGGCACCAAGAACGATGAGACCGAAGGGACCATCGGCGTCCGTATCGACAAGAACCGCAAGATCTACGCGACGACCTTTGTGCGCGCGCTCGGCCCGCAATACGAATCTGATGAAGCGATTCTTGGGTTATTCGACAACTCACCCTTGATCAGAAACTGCCTTGAAAAAGACAAGGATGTCAAGACGCGCGAGGATGCGCTTAAGGAAATTTACAAGAAGCTTCGTCCGGGCGAGCCTGAAAATGCCGAAAATGCCGAAAAACTGCTCGAGTCGTTATTCTTCGATGAGAAGCGTTACGACTTAGCCGGCGTCGGTCGCTACAAACTCAACGGGAAACTGGAAAAAGAGTTTGCGACGAGCAACCTGGAAACGCCGTCGATCGAAAAACGCTGCCTGATGCGTGAAGATATGATTGCGGTCGTCCGCCGGCTCATCAAGGTGGCCACCAAGCAAGCCCACATCGACGACATTGACCACTTGGGCAACCGGCGCATTCGCTCGGTCGGCGAGCTGTTGCAAAACCAATTTCGCGTTGGCTTGCTGCGTCTGGAACGCGTGGTGCGCGAACGCATGACCGTGCAAGACATTGAAACGGTCACGCCTCAGGCGCTCATCAATATTCGGCCGGTTGTTGCTGCGATTAAGGAGTTTTTCGGCTCCTCACAGCTCTCGCAGTTCATGGACCAGACCAACTCGCTTGCCGAGCTGACCCACAAACGCCGCCTCTCCGCGCTTGGGCCCGGGGGGCTTTCGCGCGAACGGGCAGGCTTCGAAGTGCGCGACGTGCACCACAGCCATTACGGCCGTATCTGCCCCATCGAAACACCGGAAGGCCCGAACATCGGCCTGATCGGCTCCCTTGCGACTTATGCGCGCGTCAATCGGTACGGTTTCATAGAAACGCCGTACCGCGTCGTTCACAAAGGGATCGTCAGTGATGAAATCCGCTATTTAACGGCGGATCGTGAAGACGAGTACATCGTGGGTCAGGCAAACACTCCAGTCGATGAAAAAACAGGAAAAATTATGGCGGATACGGTCGTGTGCCGTTACGCTGAAGAGTACATTGAAGAGCCGGCGGCCGCCGTGCAGCTCATGGACGTCTCCCCCAAACAAATTGTCTCGGTCGCAACGGCGCTCATTCCCTTCCTCGAGCACGATGACGCGAACCGCGCCTTAATGGGTGCGAACATGCAGCGGCAAGCCGTCCCACTGTTGCAACCCCAAGCGCCCATCATTGGCACCGGTATGGAATATCGCGCCGCCAAGGATTCCGGCGGTTGCGTACTCGCAATAGAGCCGGGCCAAGTTATGTCGGTAGACGCGCGAGAAATCGTCGTGAAAAATGAGGAAGGCATCGACCATACGTACGACCTCTTGAAGTTTACTCGTTCCAACGCCGGAACGTGCATCAACCAAAAACCGATCGTAAACATCGGTGATAAGGTCGTGATGGGGCAAATTCTTGCCGACGGTCCTTCGAGCGAAGAAGGCGAGCTCGCGCTCGGGCAAAACGTCCTGGTGGCCTTCATGCCCTGGGAAGGCTTCAACTACGAGGACGCAATTCTCATCAGCGAGCGCATGGTCAAGGACGATCGCTTCACCTCAATCCACATTGAGGAATACGAATGCGAGGCGCGCGACACCAAATTGGGCCCCGAGGAAGTTACTCGCGACATTCCCAACGTTGGCGAAGATTCGCTGAAAGATTTAGATGAAAAGGGAGTAGTACGCATCGGCGCCGAGGTGCGTCCCGAAGACATCCTGGTCGGTAAGGTGACGCCCAAAGGCGAAACCGAATTGACCGCCGAGGAACGCCTCTTGCGCGCGATCTTCGGGGAAAAATCGCGTGAAGTGCGCGATACGTCGTTGAAAGTTCCGCACGGTGAAAAAGGTAAAATCATCGATGTAAAAACGTTTAGCCGCGACAACGGCGACGAACTTTCACCGGGCGTGAATCATTTGGTTCGCGTTTACGTAGCCCAAAAACGCAAAATTCTGCAAGGCGACAAGATGGCTGGACGTCACGGAAACAAGGGCGTCATTGCCAAGGTGCTTCCTGAAGAAGATATGCCGTACATGGAAAACGGTACGCCCGTCGACATCGTGCTCAATCCGCTTGGTGTGCCATCGCGTATGAATCTCGGGCAAATCATGGAAACGCATCTCGGCTGGGCTGCGCAAGCCTTGGGCTTCCGCATTGCAACGCCGGTTTTCGATGGGGCCCATGCCGAGGATATCGCCGAGTGGCTGCAAGATGCCGGTTTGCCGGAAGACGGAAAGACATGGTTACGCGATGGCCGCACGGGCGAACGCTTCGGGCGACCCATCACCGTGGGCTACATCTACATGTTGAAGCTGGCGCATCTGGTGGACGATAAAATCCACGCGCGTTCCACTGGACCGTACTCAATGATCACGCAACAGCCGCTGGGCGGCAAAGCCCAGTTTGGTGGGCAGCGTTTCGGAGAAATGGAAGTCTGGGCGCTGGAAGCGTACGGTGCTGCCTACACGCTGCAAGAACTACTTACCGTCAAGTCCGACGACGTTGTGGGCCGTGTCAAAACCTACGAGGCTATCGTCAAAGGCGAAAACGTCATGGAACCCGGGGTTCCTGAATCGTTCAAGGTTCTGATCAAAGAACTGCAGTCGCTCGCGCTCGATGTGAAGGTTCTCACCGAAAGCCGTGAAGAGATTGAAATCAAGATTGCGGATGACGATATGAGTGAGCGGGCGCAAGAAATCGGCTTGCTCATGGGCGATGAAGATCCGCGTCTCTCGCAAACCGCTGCGGCTACGCGAGAAGCGGAAGCTCAGCGCGTGACTGCGGGCGTCGGTGCGGGCGCCGCAAGTGCTGGTGGACTAACCGGCCTTGCTACTGCACTAGGTGGTGCTGCCGGGATGACACCGGCGGAACCGGACGGCGAAGAAGAAGAGCCCGACGAAGAACTCGACGACACCAAACCTATTGCAACGGGGGCGGTGGATGGCTCAATGGCCTCGGCCGACGCAGACACCCAAGTGCCTGCCGCGCGGACGACCGGCATCGACGAACCGCTCGATGAAGTTGCCGCCGAAGAAGAGCCGGCTGTCGATGAAGACGATACAGATCAAGGTTACCAGTTAGAAGATGAAGACGAAGAGCTGGAATCGGATACTGAGGAAGAAGACGTTTCGCCGCTTGCCACCTCGACGGACGAAGACTTCTAAGCGCCTACCCTTCAACTGCGCGCTACATCGTAATCACACGCACCATATTGTGATGCATAGTGCGCGAGACGGGTGCGGAACGATGCTAGGTTGCCATGGAGCGATGCCCGGTTGTCATGCTGAGCTTGTCGAAGCATGGCGTACCCATCGTCCCGCCTCTCGACAAGCTCAAGTAAGATGTTTAAGTCAAAAAGTGCCGCAGTAAATGCGGCTCTTCTTTCTTTGAGCAGAAGCTGTCCGCGTTGATAAAGCGCTTGACTCCAAACAGCGTTCTCATGAAACCCGACAGTTTGCCGTGGTTGCTGAGTGCCATCACTTTGATTTTTCATGCTGTCGCCAATCCGCACTACGGTTTCTTTCGAGACGAACTGTACTTCATCGTGTGTGGGCGCCACCCGGCGTTCGGATATGTGGACCAGCCGCCGCTCACACCATTGCTTGCTGCGGCGACGCAAGCTTTCGGCCACTCCTTGTTCTTGTTACGCCTCGTTCCGGCTGCCTGCGCGGCCGTCACCGTGTATGTGACTTGCCTAACCGTCAGAGAAATGCGCGGATCTGCGTTCGCGCAGGTTCTGGCGTCGATTTGTGTGACGCTCGCACCGGTTCTAGCTGCCTTCGGACAAAAACAAGGGCCCGATATGTTGGAAATGCCGCTGTGGCCGCTCGCTGCGCTATCCGTTCTGCGCATTACGAACGGTGCGCCTTCGCTCTGGTGGATTGGTGCGGGACTTGCTACCGGTCTTGCCTTTGAGAGCAAATACAGCGTTGTGTTTTTTGCATTTGCAATGGTGCTCGGTTTGGCAATTTCTCCACAACGCCGCATCATGTTCAGCAAGTGGTTCGCATGGGGCGCTGCCATCATGGTGCTGGCCGCGCTGCCCAACGTCCTATGGCAAGCCCATTACGGTTTCCCTATGTGGGAAGTGCTGCGCAATGGCCAGATGGGGAAGAACATCGTTCTCTCGCCAACGCAATTCGTAACCGCGCAGCTTTTCCTGACAAATCCCGTACTAGCGGTCGTTTGGATCACTGGTCTGCTTTGGCTCCTCAGGCACGCTGCGTTGCGCTGGCTGGGCTACGGTTTTCTGATCCTCATGGCAATGATGATCGCGCTGCATGCCAAAGATTATTATCCGTCTGCGGTTTACCCGATTTTGTTTGCTTCCGGTGCTTGCGCGATCGAAGCATGGACGGGCCGTTTGCGCATCGTGCGTCCGGTGATTGCTACTGTCGCCGCCGCCTGTGGGCTGCTTCTTATTCCGTTGGTCGAGCCGGTTCTGCCGGTGACGACATTCATTGCGTACCAGAGAGCGTTCCATCTGTCGCCCGCGACATCGGAGCACCATAGAATGCGCGCGCTGCCGTCGGATTACGCCGACATGCATGGCTGGCCGGAACTAGCGGCAACCGTTGGGCGCGTGTACGACTCTTTGCCGGCGGAAGAACGCGGGCAGGCCGTGGTGTTTACTGCGGACTACGGGCAAGCGGCCGCCATCGAATTCTTTGATTCGCACGTTCCGGTTTTGAGCGGACACAATCAGTACTGGCTGTGGGGCCCGTTAAGTCATAAGGGCAAGGTGATCATCGACATTTCCGGCGGTGATTGTGGACGCAGCGCGCATTTATTCCAGAACATCAAGCAGGCCGGCAGGTTCACGGCTCCTTATATCATGGCGTACGAAGATGACCGGCCGATTACAATCTGCCGCGGTCCTGTCAAGCCGCTCACAAAGTTATGGCCGGAACTCAAACATTACGAATAAAGCACCGCGAGGTTTGAGCCCCTTCCGGCCGAACTTGGCAAAGCTGTCCGAAAGGAGACTCGCATCGCTTTTGCCGTCTTTGTACTGCCGCGTTCTTGCTTCTGGCGGCGTTATCGTTCGCGCAGACGACCGCAAGTTTTCGATAGACGGTCGTCTCGTAACTTAGTAACCTAGAGCCATGATTGAGACAGAGACGAGCCCGACGAAGTCCCCGGCGAGTGAGGTAGTTGCGGAACGTATCCGAGGCATTTGCCGGTACATTGAAGCGAACTGCGACGTACCGCTCAGGCTGAGGGAGCTTGCCAAGAGAGCGGGCCTGAGCCCGTTTCACTTCCAACGCAGCTTTAAAGCAGTGGTCGGACTGACTCCGAAGGAATACGTTGATGCCTCAAGGCTCAAGATATTAAAGGGCGGCCTGAAGGGCTCGCGCCCGGTGATCCAGGCGGTGTTCGACGCAGGATACGGTTCGCTCAGCGGAGTGTATTCGCGGGCGGATACGCGCTTAGGGATGTCGCCGAAGCAATATCGGGCGGGTGGGCGCGATGTCGCCATCTCGTACATCGGCGTCGATTCCGATTTTGGACGGATGATGATCGGTGCAACGGATCGCGGCCTTTGTTTCGTACAATTTGGCGAATCTGACAAACAATTGCTGCAATCTCTTCGGCGCGAATATTCTTCGGCCAGAATCGAGCCGATGCAAGTTCCCCATCATCCCGACTTTACGAAATGGATCGATGCGCTGAAGCGACATCTGCGGGGTAGGCAGCCGCACCTGGGACTGCCGTTAGATGTTCGAGCAACGGCCTTTCAGATGCGCGTCTGGAATTACTTGCAGTCAATTCCGTACGGTGACGTACGCTCGTACGGCGAAATAGCATCTGGCATTGGCGCTCCCAAGGCGGTGCGAGCCGTAGCGCGAGCCTGCGCTAACAATACGGTGGCGGTCGTCATACCATGTCACCGCGTTATTCGCGGAACGGGCGACCTTGGTGGATACCGATGGGGTCTTGCTCGAAAGAGAGCGCTGATCGACCGTGAACGGTCTTACTCTTCGTCCACCGGAAATTGAGCGATTAAGGCATGTCCCGTGTGCCGCGCGCGCAATGCCACCGAGGAAACGGTGCTCGGTTCTACACCGATTCGGCATTGTCGGGCGTGTACGCATCGTTATGCTGCGCAAGTTCATCCGGTCGAGTATGATGCTTTGTACAAGAACGGGTTGTATCGGCAAACGCTTGTGCTGCCCACGCAACGTGCTGCGGCGAGCGCTGGTACCCTAGAGCAGACGCATGAGCCGTTTTTCAAGCGCATCTCACCTTTTGGAGAGCGCCGGCTGCTGGAAATTGCCTGTGGAACAGGTCGTTTTTCACGAGAGGCATCTAAGCGAGGCTGGAATGTCATCGCCTGCGATGCATCGCCCGCCGCCATCGCCGTGGCGCAAGAAACATTTGGCAAAACCGTCGATTACCAAGTTGCGGATGCGTTCACTGCGCCGCAAGGCCCCTTCGAAGTAGTTTGTGCCATCGAGTTCCTGGAACACAGTGTTGAGCCGCTTGAAATGTTGAGCAGCATGGTCGGCCGTGCAAAAAAGGGTGGAACCATTTACGTTACGGTGCCCAATTGGGGCTCGCGCGGCGTGCGTGAGTCCACAAATCCGGCTTGGATCCCCCCCATTCATCTACAATTCTTCACTCGGCGCTCAATGGGGCATCTGTTGAAGCGGGCTAGCGGGATCGATCTGCAAACGATCCAAATGGGTTTTATCCCACCCATTACATCGCTGTTTCCCCTCACGAAGTTTTTCGACAATCAACCCGACGGCCTATGGGCGCTCGCGCGAGTTACGGCTAATTTTTAACCGCGCGATCGAACTCCAATCAGCGTTTGGCCAAAACGGGGAAGAAGCGTTTGAATCGGCGCTCTGGAGCGACGGATATGCCATCGTACCGGGCGTTCTGCATGAATCCGCCACTACTAACTTGGTTGGCGAATATGACGACGATCGAGCCTTTCGCAGTACCATCACAATGTCAGCGCACAGTTACGGATCGGGCCAGTATCGCTATTACCGATACCCGTTGCC
>JALZBG010000199.1 GCA_030947645.1 Vulcanimicrobiota bacterium
CGCCAGTTCGTTAATATTCAGCACCGGTACGCCTTCCACATGAGCGACGCGATTGAGATTGTAGTCGTTTGTCACAAGTTTTCCGTTTAGCTCCTGCGCCAAACGCACTAATTTGGCATCGACCGCACCCCCGGCGACATCATCGTAATCCTGCTCGCTGATCTCAAGCGGGAGTGATTCCTGAAGTTTTCCAAGCACCTCGAGCCCGCGCCGCCCACGAGTGCGCTTCATCGAATCGAGCGAATCTGCAATCAATTGTAATTCCCGCAGCACGAACCTCGGCAGCACGAGTGGGCTCTCCAAAAAGCCGCTTTGCACAATTTCCAAAATTCGTCCGTCTATGATCACGGAGGTGTCGATAATTTTCGGAATCGCCTGCGCCGAACGCGAGGCAACGCCAAACTGCGGTGAAGAAAACAACTTCTGCTTGGCACCAACGCGCGCACCCAAATACGCGGCAAAAATGCTGATGATGATGTAGAGTACGATAGCTAGGTAGCTAGCGGCGGCCCCTGCGACAGATATGAATTCAAACAAAATGCTGCGAATTAAGAATGCGATGATGAGGCCGAGGATAAGACCTACGGCGCCACCGGCGAGCTCTGCGGGTGCCAGGCGTTCGATGGCTACCTCAACGGCTGCGAGTTCATCTTCAAACAGAGACTGCGCGACGGGCGCGACCAGAACGCCCGCGAGCGCGCCGATGACCGGCGAGGCGATGGTGAAAGAATACTGCCAAAATTCACTGGCGAAATGCAGCGAAAAAACGTGCAAATACGCTTCGCGGCCGAGCAGGAAACCCGTCACTCCAAATACTGCTGCGAAAATGAGCCGCAGCACCGTTGTAGAGACCGTATTACCGCTCACGTGAATGTGACAAACGCTCCGCAAACGTCGTTCGCGAAAAAGCGACCCCGCTCACTAAGTTTTGCATGCGTACCATCGATATTTAGCAGTCCGGCACTGCGCAAATGATTAATGACCGGCGCATAAAACTCCAGAAAATTCAACTCGTATTGCTGCTCAAAACGTTCAAATGACATTCCCGCGTTCGTCCGCAGAGCCAACATGACCGCTTCGCCGGCTCTTGCAGCCCCCCGTAGTTGCTCAGCCTCCCCCGGAATCGGAACGTCGTCGAGCACGGCCTGGATGTACCTTTCGAGGGAGCGCGTGTGGCTCGCGCGCCAGCCTTTTTGATAGGATGCCGCGCCTACACCCAGTCCAATGTATTCCCCATTTTCCCAATAGTTTGCGTTATGAAGACATTCCGCGCCCGGCTTGGCGAAATTGCTAATTTCGTACTGCTGGTATCCGGCAGCCGCTAGAGTCTCCATGGCCAGCCCGTAGAGCTCTGCTTCGTGCCCGTCGTCGGGAAAGGCCGCCGGCTCATGCTGCCGCCAGCGAAAATAGGGCGTACCTTCCTCGACGGTAAGTCCGTAGGTCGATATGTGACCGATATCCAGGTCAATAGCTCGCTGTAAAGATGAGCGCCACGTGCGGGCGGTTTGCCCCGGAATTGCAAACATCAGGTCGACCGAAATTGAGGAGATTCCGGCGTTAAGGGCGCCGGCCACGACGCTTGCCACATCCGTGGCGCGATGACGGCGGCCGAGAGTCGCGATTTCTGCATCTTCGAAAGACTGAACTCCGATGGAAAGCCGGCTGATACCAGCTTTGCAATACGCTTCGAAACCGCGGCACAGTTCCGGATCGGGATTTACCTCAGTCGTGATCTCCGCTCCGAGCGGGATGTTAAATTTTCCACGCAGTCGCCGGACCAACGCGCCAATTTCATCCGGCGCGTACGTGTTCGGGGTTCCGCCACCCAGGAACAGCGTGGCAGCCGTTTGCGGCGGACACTGCTCGATTTCGCGCCGGAGGGCGCTCAAGTAACGGGTCGCCAACGACTTCTTGTGCGGCCATTTGGCAAAATCACAATACGGACAAATGTACGGACAGAACGGTAGGTGGACGTAAATACCGAGCACGTCTTTAGGCTTCGGCGCAGAAAATTCCGACCGCTCCGGCACCCGCGTGCACCGCAAGGACCGGGCCGGCCTCGCTTATCCCCAAGAATTTGGGTGAGGCCGACAGTCTGTTTTTCACCATTTCAACGAGTTCCACTGCGACCTGATGAACATTAGCGTGCATTACCATTATTCGAGCAGCCGATGTATCGGTCAGCGATCGCAGCGTGGCTTCAATCATCACCTCTTGTGCGCGGGAAAAAGTCCGAACGAGTGCCTCCCTTTCCACGATACCACCGACGATTTTCAGTACCGGCACGACTTTCATGAGCGTACCCAGCATTGCAGCAGGGCGTCCAATTCTGCCGCTACGTACGGCGTGGGAGAGGTCGGGAAGGGTCGCGAACGCGTGCTGCGTTTCCCGATCGTGGGAAAGCGACTGTTCAATCTCTTTGATTTCCGCGCCGGCGCGGGCAAGCTCCGCCGCGCGGCGCACCTGCAATCCCAAACCGCCCGCAACGGTCAGCGAATCCACCAAACGAATGACGGCGTCCGGAAACCGCCGGGCCGCGGCTTGCGCTGCATTTATAGTTCCTGAGAAGGTCGCAGCAAGCACGACGCAGACGATTTCATGGCCCAGCGCAACGTGCTTGGCAAACACATCCTCAAACATCTTTGAACTTGGCGCCGACGTCATGGGTAAATGTTTCTCGCTCTCGAGCTTCCGGTAAAACTCAGCGCGTGTGAGCTCCTCGCCGTCCGTGTATCTCTTGTTTCCGAACGAAACAAAAAGAGGTACCACATCGACACCTAGGTCGGAGGCTGTTGCAGAATCAATGTCAGCGGTGCTGTCGGTGACGATTGCTACGGCCACTAGGCGGGCTGAACGAAGTGCGGCTCTACCATTCCGGCAATTTTCCCGATGACATCACCGCCGGCTTCGTCAGCGGCGGCACGGCACGCGCTCGTTACCGCCAAGCGCGATGCTCTGCCGTGCGTTACGATGCAATTTCCCCGCAATCCCAAGAGAGGCGCACCGCCGTACGTTTCGTAGTCGAAGCGGCTACGTAACCGATTGAGCGCCGGGCGCATTAAAACCGCCCCTAACTTGGTGACCAGATTACCTCGCAGGATCGACGATTTGACAATCTGACTTAGTACCGTAACGGCGCCTTCCGCTACTTTAAGCACGACGTTGCCGACAAAACCGTCGGTGACGATCACGTCCGCAACGTTGATCAGTATGTCCTTTCCCTCAATGTTGCCCACGAAATTTACGGGCGCTCGCTCCAAGCGTTTCGCCGCCTCGATAACTTGGGCGTTTCCTTTGCTGCGCTCTTCACCAACGGAAAGGATCGCCACCCTGGGATTTTCGATCTTCAGCACGGCGCGAGCATAGGCACTACCCATTATGCCGAATTGTTCCAGCCACTCTGGACGACAATCGACGTTGGCGCCTGCGTCAAGCATTACCGTAGGTCCATGCAGAGCCGGCCAAACCGTTGCGATTGCGGGACGATCGATTCCTTCGATCGTGCGAAGCCGGATCAGACCTAATGCCAGAAACGCACCGCTATTGCCGGCAGAGACGACTGCATCTGCTTTACCGTCGTGGACCATCCCGACGGCGAGCCCCAAACTAGTCCGCTCCGCGCCTCGCAGGGCTTGGGCGGGGTGCTGATCCATAGGAACCGCGCCGGGCGCGTGGACGATCTCAACTTGCCGGGCGGCAGGAC
>JALZBG010000065.1 GCA_030947645.1 Vulcanimicrobiota bacterium
AAGCGGGAACCGGCGTGGGAAAATCGCTAGCTTATCTTGTCCCCGCTCTGCGAAGCGGGAAGAAAACGGTCATATCGACCGGTACCATTGCACTGCAGGAGCAGCTTGTCCAAAAAGACATTCCCCTAGTGCTGGAAGCGTTAGGAACTCGCGCTCGCGTGAGCTTGGTCAAAGGGCGCAACCACTATCTCTGTAAACTGAAATTCGAACGCATGCGCACTGAACGGCTCTTGCCCCCAAGCCGTTCGATGCAAAAAATGTGGGAGTGGGCGGCTCGAACCGCCACCGGGGATCGAGCCGAGTTGCCGTTCCTTCCGGGATCGGATGAGTGGGAGACTCTCGATGCCGATGCGGATGACTGCGTCGGAGAGTTCTGCGAACATTTCCACGATTGTTTCTTTTTTAGAAAGCGTGATGAAGCAAAGTTCGCCGACATCATTGTAGTCAACCATGCACTTTTCTTTTTAGATCTCTCAATGGGCGGCGGACTCTTGCCCGACTACGATTTAGTGATTTTGGATGAAGCGCATCAGTGCGAGCGCTGGGCAACCGCGGCACTCACCGCCACGCTATCGTCCGCGAGCGTCGGACGCTTGATGCGCAAACTCCACCGAAGCTATCAAGTGCCCAGTTCGTTCGATGCTGAACTTGAAGAGGCGCTGCGCGGACTCATGACTGTGTTGGCGCGCGTTCCCGGTGAGCGGTACCCGCTGCAAGCGAACGACGATGCAGGCCCTGCCTTAGATCGCTTGCAAGATGCGTTCTACCGGCTTGAAAATTGGCTATATTCAAATTGGCATTCCGCGTTGCGACACCAGCCAACGAATGAAGCCGAAGCCGAACGTCGCAGAGACCTTGCTTTGCGCTCAATTTTGGTACACGTTGCCGCGACTCAGCGCGCGCAATCTCTTCCCGATGAAGCCGTCGCGTGGGTAGAACGGGGGCAGACCGATGGCCGCTATGAGGTAAACATCGCTCCTTGCGATGTAGCGGAGTACTTGCAAGCGACTCTCTTTGAGCGTATTTCGAGCGTTGTACTCACCAGCGCGACGATTGCGCAAGGAACGTCGTTCGCATACCTTCGTCGTTCTCTTGGAGTCCTGGCAGCTCAGGAGCTCATTGCGCCTTCGCCCTTCGACTATACGCGGCAAGCGCGTCTTTTCATCGCTCCGCCGAACGTTAACCCCAAATCGCCCGGCTTCGCCCGTTTGGCAGCGCCTCTGGTGGAAGAATGCCTGGATCGCGCTCACGGCCGATCGTTCGTTTTGTTTACATCGTATGCGCGATTGCGCGAGGTGTACGCGCTCGTGCGCGAGCGCATCGCGTTTCCGGTGCGCGTTCAGGGAGAGATGCCGCGCGCGTATTTGCTGGAATGGTTTCGCTCGACACAAAATGCCGTACTTTTCGCGACGGGTACGTTCTGGGAAGGTATCGACGTCGTCGGCGATCAGCTCTCGTGTGTCATCATCGACCGGCTCCCTTTTCCGTCCCCAGCCGACCCGCTGATCGCGGCCCGCATGGAGGCGCTCGAGGCCCGCGGCGTTGCCAGTTTTGAAGCGTACATGGTTCCCGCCGCGACCGGGCGTCTGAAGCAAGGCTTCGGCCGCTTAATCCGTTCAAAAACCGACCGCGGTTTGGTGGCGCTGCTTGACGGGCGCGCGGTAGGCTCCCGGTACGGAAAGACGATTATCGACGCTTTGCCGCAGGCGAAGCGGATCGACGACCTTCACGAACTGGAAGGTTTCTTTGAGCGTGCATAACAGGAGTACGTGCTTGCCACCTTTTGGAGAGATGCATGATGAGATCGTATGGTACCGGACTGGCCGCAGCGTTCGCCGTCGCAGTTGTGACGTGCGCTGCAGCGGGCGCCGCGACGAAATGTTCAAGCGGTGACCGGCTGGTTACCGTAAACCCGAAGACAAAGACCTACTACGTTTCACATCGCACGTTGAACACGAGCCAAAGCGTGATGACGATGTGTGAGAAAAGAGCCAGGGCTGCAGGTTACCATATGTCGCGCTCTTCGATGAGGAAAACGCGTAAACGCATGATCATGAGTCCGCAAATGAACAGGCCGTTGCCTTCGGCTACACCCACACTCCAAACGAATCCAAACAACGAACAAAACGGCATTCAGACGACACCGACCCCCAACCCGCAACGAACCGGTTAAGAAGAGCAGTCAGTGAGCTTGCCGGACCTGACCACATTTCCGGCAAGCTCCTAATCTTCCGCGGAAACCTCGCTAAGTGCGCGCTCCTGCAGCTCTTTGACCACGGATGAATCGGCCAACGTCGTCGTGTCGCCTAACATGCGGCCTTCGGCGATGTCGCGCAATAAACGTCGCATGATTTTTCCACTGCGGGTCTTGGGTAATTCGGGCGTAAACGTTAAAAATTTAGGCGTGGTAAACTTGCCGAGACGTTGACCGACGTGCGCGCGCAGCTCCTGCGCCAGTTCCGCGGATCCTAGGTCGGCACCGCGCAACGAAACAAAGGCCACGATTGCTTGTCCCGTTACATCGTCGAGTTTTCCAACGACCGCGGCCTCAGCGACCTTCGGGTGCTCGACAAGCGCGCTTTCCACTTCCGTGGTTGAGATGCGATGCCCACTGACGTTCATGACGTCGTCGATGCGCCCCATGAACCAGTAATTGCCGGCTTCATCGCGTTTGCACCCATCGCCCGCGAGGTATTTGTGCGGAAATTTCCCCCAATAGGTTTGTTTGTAGCGCTCGTCGTCTCCCCATATTCCGCGCAACATCGACGGCCAGGGTCGCGTGAGAACGAGATATCCACCGCCTCCCATCGGAACGCTTTCACCCTTTTCATTCACGATGTCGGCGGCGATGCCGGGCAATGGGAACGTGGCGCTACCGGGCATTGTCGTAGTGATTCCGGGGAGGGGCGAGATCATAATGGCGCCGGTCTCGGTCTGCCACCACGTGTCGACAACCGGACAGCGGCTTCCGCCTATGTGTTCGCGATACCACATCCAGGCTTCCGGATTGATCGGCTCACCGACCGAGCCCAGCACCCGTAGTGAAGACAGATCGTGCTTTTGCGGATACTGCGAGCCCCATTTCATGAACGTGCGAATCGCGGTGGGGGCGGTGTAAAGAATGCTGACTTTATAGCGATCGACGATGTCCCACAACCGGTCCTTGTCGGGGTAGTCCGGCGTGCCCTCATAAATTACGGACGTTGCAGCATTACACAGCGGACCGTATACGATGTATGAGTGACCGGTAACCCAGCCGATATCAGCCGCACACCAGTAAACATCGTTGTCCTTCAGGTCGAAGACTAGCTTGTGCGTCATCATCGCGCCGGTGAGATAGCCGGCGATGCTATGTTTTATTCCCTTGGGTTTTGCGGTTGTTCCGCTGGTATACAGCAGATACAGTAAGTCCTCCGCATTCATACGCTCCGGTTCGCAGCATGATGGCTGTCCGGCAATTACATCGTTCCACCACAAATCGCGGCCCGTTTCCATCTCTACCGGATCGCCGACGCGTTTGGCAACGATGCAATATTTAAGCGACGGCGTACGTCGCATCGCCTCGTTGCAATTTGACTTCAGAGGCACCTTATTTCCACGCCGCCACCCTTGATCAGCCGTAATTAACGCAACGCACTGCGAATCGTTGACACGGTCGATGATGGCGTCGGGCGAAAATCCACCAAAAATCACCGAATGAGCCGCGCCGATTCGTGCGCATGCAAGCATTGCCACGGGGAATTCCGGGATCATCGGCATGTAGATTGCAACTCGATCGCCCTTGCCGATGCTTAGTCTGCGCAAACCGTTAGCGAAGCGGCACACCTCGTCGAGGAGTTGTGCGTAGGTTATCGTCCAACGATCGCCCGGTTCCCCTTCATAATAGTACGCAATACGCTCACCTTTTCCGGCGATGACGTGGCGATCTAAACAGTTGACGCAAGCATTGAGCTCACCATCAGCAAACCATTTTGCAAACGGTTCATTCCATTCCAACACGCGCGTAAATGGCTTCATCCATTCTAACCGGCGGGCCCAGGACGCCCAAAACGCCTGGTAGTCTCGCTCGGCCTCGTGATAGATCGCGGGTTGAGCATTGGCCACAGCGCTAAACTGCGGCGAGGGCGGAAACTTCCGCTGCTCTACGGACAGCGCTTCGATTGCGTCAGTGGATATGCTCATGAGGATTGCACACTTTCACGAGCAACATGCGAAGCCTGCGCAGTCTACAGGCCGCACCGTGCAGGGTCGCCGAAAACCCCTGCAATGAAATCATCGACCGCCCTCAGCCTCGTCCTCTTATGGGCGGTGCTTGGGACAGCAGGGGAAGCGCACCGCCATGCCGCGGCGCCCGATACTGGGCTTGCTCGCGTGCGGTACAACGTTGCGCCGCCGGATTTTACCTTCGATCTCGATTCCAAAGCTCAGAGACTTTCGGAACTCCGCGGCAAACCGGTGGTGCTCAACTTTTGGGCGACATGGTGCCATGTGTGCGTCGATGAGATGTCGGCGTTCACACAGTTGCAGCGCACCTACGGAGATCGCGTCGCCATGCTGTCCATTTCAAACGAGCCGGCGGGAATAGCGCGCGGTTTCTTGGCTAGCCGGGGCGTCCATCTTCCCCTTATCGAGGATTCCGGGCACCGGATCTTCGACGCTTACTCGGTCGCGCCGGTCCCCGTGACCATCGTGGTTTCGCGAAACGGCACCGTAGAGTACGTCTCGGTGGGTAGCTTGGACTGGCCGGAACTGCAGCATGCGGTGGAGCGGGCCTTTTTATAAGATTTCTCCCGGATTACGCTAGCTAGTGGCAGTCACTGGACTCGACTGCTAAAATGGAACGAATGAAAAGCGGCGGTGAACTCGATAGACGCAAGGCGTACATCCTCGGCACAGTGGTTTATGAGTACATTGCGACCGCGGAGCCCGTCGGCTCCAACACGCTGACTCAAAAGTATAACTTGGGGGTCAGTTCCGCCACCATTCGCAACGATATGGCGGAGCTCGAAGCGGCTGGCTACCTTGTGCAGCCGCACACTTCCGCCGGTCGCGTTCCCTCGGACACCGGATACAGAACCTACGTCGATCAGTTAATGGAGCCCGAGGAACTGCCCGCCGAGGAACAACGGCGAATCGGCGATGAACTGCGCCAAGCCAGTCGGGAACTGGACGAAGTCATCGACCACACGACGCGCTTGCTCGGGGACCTCTCCAATAATTTAGCCTTCGTTGTGGCACCGGCGGGAGAGACGCAAACCTTTCGTCACATTCAGCTGATTTGGCTCGCGCCGCGCTCCGGAGTGGCGATCGTTGTCACCTCGATCGGCGTTGCCGCGCAAAGCATGTTTGAACTCAACCACGATGTCACGCCGGATGAGTTGACGCGACTTTCCAATGTTCTCAATGCGAGGCTGGGTGGGCGCTTGTTGCGAGACATCAACGATTCCGACATCGAGTTCGGCGTCACTGAAGTTCGCTTGAATGACGACTTGCGCGGTGCGGTCGGTAGCGCTTTCAAGACAGCCCGTGCTTCAGAGGCGCCGAACATCATCGCTTCGGGTGCGCGTAATTTGCTCGATCAGCCGGAATTCCACGATCTTCGTAAGTTACGCTCCATCTTACGAATCGTCGAAGAGCAAAAGACGCTGTACGATTTGGTAGCCGATTCGATAACGAGCGATGAAACGAAGGTCAAAATAGGCCACGAACTCGGGTCCGAAGATATTATGGAATGCAGCGTGGTGACCGTACCTTATCGTTTGGGCGACCGCGCCGTGGGTATGGTAGCGATACTAGGACCACGCCGCATGCCGTACGGTCGGCTAATGGCGCTGGCGGCCGGCACCGCTCAAACTCTGAGCGATCATTTATCGGACGTTGAAATCAAATAAAGAATGGCTACCGACTTTTACGAGATTTTGGGCGTTCGCCGCGGCGCATCAGATGAGGACATCAAACGTGCCTATCGTTCCTTAGCGCGAAAACACCATCCTGACGTTTCCGAAGATAAGGCGCACGCCGAGCACCGCTTCAAGGAAATCAACGAAGCGTATGAAGTGCTTTCGGATCCCAAAAAACGCGAAATGTACGACCGGTACGGTCGGGTGCCCGACGGCACGTCTTCCGGCGGCTTTACGGACTTCTCGGGATTCGGCGGATCCGGCTTCGGCGACATTTTCGATATGTTCTTCGGGGAAGGGCGCTCCGCAAGCACTGCGACGCAGCGCCGAAGCGGGCCTTCGCGCGGCTCCGATTTGCGATACGACCTGGAAATCACCTTAGAAGACGCATTCAATGGCACCACCAAGGAAATTTCATTTAGCCATCTAGCGTCGTGCGAAACGTGCAAGGGGAGCGGTGCCGCACCCGGTAGTTTGGTTGTGCCGTGCGACCGCTGTAGTGGAACCGGCGTTGCCCGCCAGGTACGTCAAACGCCGCTGGGTCAATTCGTCACGCAGTCGACCTGTTCAAAATGCAAGGGTGAAGGACAAACGGTACAATCCCCGTGTGCAACATGCCATGGGCACGGGCGGCGTGAGGTCGAACGCAAACTCTCAGTCAAAATCCCGCCGGGGGTTGACGACGGCAGCCGCATTCGTCTTGCCGGTAGTGGTGAAGGAGGAATCCACGCCGGTCCCGCGGGCGACTTATACGTGTACTTAAGCGTTGCGCCGCATCGGCAATTTCGCCGCGATGGGATGGACACGCACGTCGACGTTCCCGTCTCGTTCCCCCAAGCTACCCTCGGCGCGCGAGTCTCGGTTCCATCGCTCGAAGGCGACCTTCCCCTCGTCCTCGATCCGGGAACGCAAAGCGGAAGCACCTATCGCATGCGTGGCAACGGCATGCCGAGCATTCGCGGATCGGCGCGGGGCGATCACTTGGTGACGGTGCACGTGATCATTCCTACCAAAGTTTCAAAACGACAGCGTGAACTTCTAGAAGAGTACGCGCGCATCGGCGGCGACAAGATCGAGGAAAAGTCGTTCCTCGAGCGGTTCAAGGAGGCATTTAAGCCCGATTAGGGATAGATTTTTCGTGGAAGGCTCGCATGAACCGGGTGACGTTGTCAAATTCTCGCGAGGTGATGCGCGCCATGTCGTTGCGGTGCTCAGGAAAAAATCCGGCGACTTTGTGCAGGTCGTCGATTCTGCTGCCGGGGCTTTTCGTGCCGTTTTGAACATCGCGCCTCACGCCGTGTCGGCGCAGTTACTGGAACCCATTTGCGAGCCGGTCGGGGAAGCCGGGGTACAAGTCACCGTCGCGCAAGGGATACCAAAGGGACCCAAAATGGATTTCGTCGTGGAAAAACTGACCGAACTCGGCGTCAATTCGGTAATACCATTTTATTCCGAGCGCTGCATAGTTGGGGAAGTGGGCGATGCCAAGTCGGAACGCTGGCGTAGGATTGCGCGAACGGCGGCGCGCCAGTGCGGCCGCCGCGATATCCCCACCGTAACCGCGCCGTTGCACTGGAAGGTTCTGGTCGACCGTTTTGAGCGTTACGATGTTACTTTGCTACCATGGGAATTGGCACCGCGAGTTCCGCTTTCCGCCCGATTGCCCCACCTGTTGCAAGATGTCTCTACGCTGCTCATCGTGGTCGGCCCCGAAGGCGGATTTTCACGCGATGAAGTTGCGGAGGGGCAGCGGCACGGTGCGCAAGCGATTTCGCTCGGTGCGCGCATATTGAGAACGGAAACCGCTGCGTTAGCCGTCTGTGCCGTAGTGAATTATCTAACCGGAACTTGCTGATGGGTCGTCGTATACAAGTTGGGTCGAATGGTAAAACGGCTTGAGGAACTGGAGCCGGGAACGCCGGTATATTGCGGGGAACGGCACGTCGGCGAAGTTCGCGGCGTCTTCGCTGAAGGTAGCTCACAGCTAGCTGAGTATCTCAATGTGTATTGGTCGCCACGCTCCCTCGAGGTACTCGTCGCGACGGATGATGTCTGCGCGATCGATGAGCGGGGTGTTATTCTGCAGGGGACCGTGCAGCGTTACGACGACCTTCTTATCTTCGATGCGGCGGCCCATCCCACGATGCGGCGATTACATTGATAGCCCCAACCCAACAAGCTCTTACATGAAATTTTCGATGGTGATACCGACCTACAATGAGTCCGCCGGAATCGAACGGTTGATTGCGACACTCAATGAAGTGTTCAAGATCAATGACCTTGATGGGGAAATCGTTATAGTCGACGACAATTCACCCGATGGAACGGGGGACATCGTCGATCGGCTGGCACAACGCTATCCAGTTCGATGTTTGCACCGCCACGGCAAGTTGGGTCTTTCCAGCGGTGTCATCGACGGTTGGAACTTTTCCCGGCCAGACTCGCTGGCCGTAGGTGCCATGGATGGCGACTTTAGCCACGATCCTCGAATTATTCCTAAAATGGTGAAAGGATTGACATCAGGAGGGTACGGCTTGGTGATCGGTAGCAGGTATGTTGCCGGTGGCGGCATTGAAGACTGGCCGCTGAAGCGCAAGATCACCTCCCTTGTTGCAATCGGCTTAGCGAAGCCCCTTACGCCGGTGCGCGACATAACCAGCGGATATTTTATGATCAAGCGCTCGGCGCTGGAGGGCGTGCAACTCGATCCGATCGGTTTTAAAATCGGATTGGAGGTTATTGCCAAGGCGCAGTATGGAAACGTTCTCGAAGTTCCGTACGTCTTCACCGACCGGGTAGCGGGCGAATCCAAGCTGAACCAAAAAGAAATCATCAATTACCTGAAGCAGCTCGGCAAGATCTACTCCGCGAAACTGATGTCCAAAATGGACCGTTCCTAAGATATGCCAATGCCGGAATGGTTGCGTCTGCGGCGCAATCGCAGCGAGCCTGTTGAAGACGCCGCGCTGTGGATCAAGTGTCCAAAGTGCAGCGAACTGCTGTACCGCAAGGATGTGGCGGCAAACCTTTCAGTGTGCACGCGCTGCGGCTACCATTTTCGGATGCACGCGTTCGATCGTGTAAGTATGATTATCGACCGCGATTTCGTTGAAGTCGGTTCCGAAATAATGCCGGGCGATCCGCTTGGATGGGTCGATAAGAAAACGTACCCTGCAAAACTTGCTGCGGACCGTGAGAAATCGCACCTTTCTGAGGGTATCGTGTGCGGTTTCGGAACTGTCGGTGGTTTCCCGGTGGCGCTCGGCGTCATGGATTTTGCCTTTCGCGGTGGCACGATGGGGACGGTCGTCGGTGAACGGGTCGCCTTACTGTTGGAGGAGGCGCGGCGACGGAAGATCCCGTGTATCCTCTTTACCGCGAGCGGAGGGGCCCGCATGGAAGAAGGGATGCTGGCGCTCATGCAAATGGCGAAAACGACGCAGGCCGTTACGCGCTTTATGGAAGATGGGAATTTCTTCGTCACGGTATTGACGGACCCCACCACCGGCGGCGTTGCAGCCTCATTTGCGTTCCAAGCC
>JALZBG010000066.1 GCA_030947645.1 Vulcanimicrobiota bacterium
ATCTTGCCTCGAGCACCCCCCGAAGATTTGCAAAAGGGCGAGAAAGATGTTGATTGTGTCCAGATAGAGTTGCACGGCCATCTGTACCGGCGAGAGGCCGTCGCCCCCAGAGCGAATCCGAGCAAAATCAATTAACGTGAGGAGGCTGAAGACGGCCAGCGTTAACCACGCGTATACCGTCGGATGAATCCAATGGGTGAAGATGGAGACGATTCCCGCCACCACGAGAGCCAGCAGCGCACCTGACGCGATCCCGCTGAAGCGACGGAAATCGAGCCCGGTGGCATACACGATCACGGCGAGCGTCAACATTCCTAAACCGGTGGTGGTCGCCGCCTCGGTGACGACCGCCGGGCCGATCGCCCGAACGTACATCCCCACCACGGGCCCGATCCAGACACCCATGAGAAACGTGAAGACGTAGTACAACAATAGTGCCATCGCTTCGTTCTGCCTGACGGCATGAATCCCGAACAGAAGCAGAAAGCCGATTCCGAAAGCCACCCAGCCAAGAGCGCTGCCGGGGGCGAGCGCCGTAAAGAGATGCGCCGAGATGGCGGTGACGAGCAACCCAAGCGCCGTGATGCCCAGCACTTGCGCAAGCAAGCTCTG
The DNA here is from genome assembly GCA_030947645.1 of Vulcanimicrobiota bacterium. GTDB lineage: Bacteria > Vulcanimicrobiota > Vulcanimicrobiia > Vulcanimicrobiales > Vulcanimicrobiaceae > JALZBG01. The sequence continues at coordinate 613 of JALZBG010000066.1, forward strand.
CACCGGCAGGGCTTGCGCGCCGTAGGTTCCTCGATAGCTCAAAGCCATAGCACCGGAATTGTACCCGAATAACGGCAGAAAGTTGCTCGCACGGAGCGATGCCGCCTTGTGCAATCCGCGGCAGCCCCACGGACCAGCAAAACGTTGACGGATCGCGGCTCTTCTGCGTGCCATCATTGACATTACTGCGTGCATTACGACCCATGAAGCCAAGCAGATTCCGCCCGACAACGTCGACGCTTTTCCACCACTCGACAATAATCGAACGCTTACTCCTAAACGGAATCGATGTTGGTCGCAATATCGCTTCTATACGTTAAATTGCTTCGGGCGCCGATTTGAGCCGCCACTGCATAAACCGCCTCGTAGGCGAGTTTTCGAGCTTGGGCCATATCGCCGCCCAAAGCGGTTACGGTCAAAACTCTTCCGCCATCAGAATCGATGGAGCCGTCATGAACGCGAGAGTTTCCCCAGAACGCTTGAGCACGCTCGGGAAGCGAAAGTTCGGGGCGCAACCCGTGCAACGGCGTGTTACTTTTCGGGTAGTCGCTTGTCGCAAGCACGACGCCAACGCACGATTCGTCTGCAAAAGAAACGGCAGACGGATTTAGCGCCCCGTCAGCAGCCGATTTCAAAAGCAACGCAAAATCACCGCGCACCCGCGGCATCAAAACCTGTGTTTCGGGATCGCCGAACCGCGCATTGAACTCGATGACGCGCGGTCCATCGGTGGTCCACATTAATCCGCAATACAGCACGCCGACGTACCGTTCGTTATCTGCCCGAAGGCCGCGTACCACGGGATCGATGATTTTCGCTTGGACCTGATCGCACAAGTCGTTGGGAAATCCCACGGACGGCGAATACGCTCCCATCCCGCCCGTGTTTGGACCAGTATCGTGGTCGCCGGCGCGTTTGTAATCGCATGCTGTCGCGATCGGCACCATTGTCGTGCCATCGCTCAGCGCGAATACGCTGAGTTCCCGACCTTCCAGCTTCTCTTCCAACAACACGTCGCTGCCGCCGCCGGGAATGGTGTTGTTTGTGTACCATTCGACTACCACAGCGCGCGCTATGTTTTTGTCCGGCGCTACGACGACGCCCTTGCCCGAAGCAAGACCGTCGGCTTTAACGACGCACGGGCCGACCCAGCCCTCGAGCGCCTGGCGTGCCGTCTCGAGAGAACGAACGACGGCCGCCCGCGCCGTCGGAACGCCATGGCGCTGCATGAAACGTTTTGAAAACGCCTTGCTCGATTCCAAACGCCCCGCCGATCTGTTGGGCCCCAATGTAGCGATACGCGCTTCGCGCAATCGGTCGCCGACGCCGGCCGCAATTGCCGTTTCAGAACCTAGAACGACGAGGTCGACGTTTTCTTGCCGGCACCGTTGCGCGATGGCTTTCCCATCGGTAGCCGACAGCGGCCAATTTTCGCCTCGCGAGGCGGTGCCCGCGTTGCCGGGAGCGGCATACACTGCACTGCAAGACGCTGATGACGCCAGCCGCCATGAAAGAGCATCTTCACGCGCCCCGCTTCCGACTACCAAAATCCTCACGCTATTCCCATTCTACGGTGGATGGGGGCTTGGATGTGATGTCGTAAGCAACGCGATTGACGCCCGCGACTTCGTTGACAATGCGCGTACTGATGCGTTGAAGGACCGCATGCGGCAAGCGCGCCCAATCCGCGGTCATGCCGTCTTCGCTGGTTATCGCCCGCACGGCCACAAGATTCGCATACGTTCTGCCATCACCCATGACACCGACGCTCATCAGCGGCGTCAGAACGGCAAAGTACTGCCAGGGTTTACATTCCAGGTGCGCTCGATCGATCTCCTCACGAACGATGGCGTCGGCCTCGCGTAAGGTGCACAGTCGATCTTCAGTAACTGCGCCCAGCACCCGAACCGCCAGTCCGGGACCGGGAAATGGCTGACGTTCGATGATGGCGGGTGGCAGTTGCAGGACCCGCCCGACCTCACGCACCTCATCCTTGAATAAGGAACGCAGCGGCTCGATCAATTCGAGTGCCATTTCTTTGGGGAGACCGCCCACGTTATGATGAGACTTGATTTTGTGTCCGACTTTGGAAAGCGGCGTCTTTGATTCAATGACGTCCGGGTACAGCGTTCCTTGAACCAAAAACTTTACATCGGGAATGTTCAGCGCTTCTTCCTCGAAGATGCGGATGAACTCATGACCGATGATGATCCGCTTTTCCTCAGGATCGACGATTGTTGCGAGTCGCTTCAGAAATCTCGCTTGTGCATCGACGGTTCGAACGTCAAGATGAAGAACATCCCGAAAAGCCTGCAGCACAGTGCTGGCTTCATCCTTGCGCAGTAACCCGTTATCGACGAAAATGCACGTCAGTTGTCGTCCCACCGCCCGTGAAACCAGGGTCGCGGCCACCGCCGAATCAACTCCGCCCGACAGCGCGCAGATGACCTTTGCATCTCCGACTCGCTCTCGAATCGCTGTCGTCGACTGCTCCACGAACGATTCCATTTTCCAGTCGGACGCAATGCCCGCCACTCGATGAAAAAAATTATCGAGCACCGCCTTGCCATGCTCCGTGTGCACGACTTCGGGATGAAACTGCGTGCCGTACATGCGGCGATGCTCGTCGCCCATGGCCGCAATCTTGCAACGCTCGGTTGACGCTAACGCCTGAAAACCCATTGGGGGAACGATGACGGAGTCGCCGTGCGACATCCATACCCTCGAGTGAGTCGAGACACCGGCGAAGAGCGGATTGTCAGGTTGAAGAATTTGCAAGAACGCGGGACCGTATTCGCGATGGTCGAGCCGGACGAGTTGCGCACCCAAATCACGCGCGATCAATTGCATCCCATAACAGATGCCAAGCAGCGGAACGCCGCTGTGCAAAATCGCAGGATCTAACCCCGGCGCACCCTCGGCGAGTGCACTTTCAGGCCCCCCGGTAAGGACGATGGCCGCGGGAGCGCGTCCTGCCAGCGAACTCCACGGCGTATCGAATGGAACGATCTCACAATAAACGTTGAGCTCGCGCGTTCGTCGCGCGATCAACTGGCTGTATTGCGCACCGAAATCCAGGATGAAAGCGGTCGGGGGCACGACGGCGTTCGGCACTTTAGGTGAGCACTTCTTCAAGACGGTCGGCATCGCGCGCAAAGGCTACTTCCATAGCGATACGCTCGCCAACCGACACGTCACGGCCCCAGCGGTAGGCAGAGTATGGCGTATAGCGCGTTCCGGGTGAACCGGGAATGCGCAATGAAACATCGTAGCACACAAAGTCCTTTGGGGGTCCCGAGACGATGATGCACTGCAATGCGAAAGGGCCGATGATGCCTGGAGGCTTGGCTTTGCGAGCGGCGATCAGGAAACGCTCTCCCATCTCAAACGCCTTTTCCAACATCGACTCGGTTAGCGTCGCGGCAATATGTCCCGCTTCTTCCATGCGCACGGGGACGTCGGCAATAGCCGCGCCCAAAGACGGCGGCAGTCCTCGAAGGCCATCGAGATTCGTTTGCCGCCGCGTATCCGTGCCGCTTAGTTCCAACTCTCGGAGCACCGGTGAATAAAAAAAGTTGAGATTAATCGACGGGCCAAGCGCGTACTCCTCAATGAGCGCCGCGCGCAGTCCTCCCTCGGTGAGCATTCCTGCCCGCATAAGACGACCTGCAACTTCGCGGTACTCGGCAGGGGACGAGCAAAGAAAGAATGCCCGTTCGAACGATATCTTGGCGTGCGGCGCTTTGACGAGCACGAGGCGATCGATTTCTTGCGGCGAGTCGAATTGCCGGGGATGACGAATCTCTGCCTGCTGCAATAACTCGTACTGGTTGTGATCTTGGTCACGTTCCTCGGCTCTCAATAACGCACGGTTGCCAAACATTGGAACCTTCATTCCAGCTTCGATTTCCGAGTAGCTGTATCGCTGGCGCAGGTACACCTCAAAAGATCGATTGGCGAGAAAGATAACGTTGCGCCCGAGCATGGCTTCTTGCACGGGCGCATTTAAGATATCGGCAAACTCGTCCAGGGCCAACGTCTCGTCAACGCAACCCCGCTGTGGCCCGGTCGCACGGGCAAAGTAGCGCTCGTACGTTTTTGCACGTCCCCGGGCAGTAAGTATTAGGTTTCGCAAACCAAGAGCTCTCGCGCCGAAGGCAACGTCCAGCGCCGAGTGGCTCCCGATGGAACAAAGGGTTAGCTGTGAGCGGTCGTAGCGTGCAAGCGCTGCGGCAATATCCGATTGCACGCCAAACGACTACGACGCCAAGAGTTGACGAGCCTGGAACGTGTCGCTATATTCGATGGTCAGAATCGTCCGCATGTGCGCGGCACTCGTGCGGGCATCGTCGGTGTTGATACGGTTAAGCATGCGAAATGCTTCGTAAAGAAACGCCGGCAAATCGCGATCCTTTGGATATACTTTATGAAGCGCATCGATAGCTTCGGCCAGCAGGACTCCGGCGTTACTTTCCCGCGAGCCGTATCCAGCATCCAAATACTGATTGAGCCGCTTCAACTCGTTTTTGATCCCAAGAACCGACATTCCGGTGCGTCCGAAATATTCATCAGCCGGCGCGAGTGTTGTCAAATACTCATCGTGTGTTAGGGCCCTGACCGTTCCGATGACGCGCAAAGGCGTGATCTTTCTTAGGTGATTAAGCATTTGCTTGGCATTGAGCACCTCGCCCGCAGAGTAGCCCGGGTAGCCCGCTGCGGCGGTTTTGGCAGCGCTCAATAGATCGTTACCGTACGTATCGGGCAACCGCTGAATCGGAAAATAATGCTCCGCGGACCGCGCGAGGGCCAAACTCCGGTATGACGTATCCTTGGCCAAGACGAAGGCACGCCAGTCGGCTTCCACTTGCTGCAACAGAGCGTCGGGGTCGCGCCGGTAGTTACGCAAGTTATCGGTTGCGTCTTGATCGGCCAAGCGGGCCTCGGCCAGGGGGTCGTCGACCGCATCGACGCGCTGTACGAGCGCCTTTGCTTTATCAGCTTGCTCCGGATTGCCGTGCGCGATAACGTACGCCGCGGCTTCTCGAACGTACCATGGAACTGCATCGTGGTTGGTTAGCGGATTGTAATGCAGCCCGCTTGCGATCCCGACGGTCAGGAAAGCAAGCTCCGCGTATGCCGGGTTGCTGGAATCGAACAGCGAGTAAGCCCGGCCGGCGCTGAAAATGGTCGAAAGGTAATATTGCTGGTCCGAAAACGTCCACCCGTGCGCAGCGCCTTGATCGTAGGCTCCCTTCATTAAACGGTACAATGCCCCCGGATCCGTTTCGATCGCGGCGCCTGTAAAGCGGGGTAAGCAGGCGACCACGATCGCGAAGGCTAGCCCGATACTAAACCGTACTCGACTCATCTAATATCAAACGCAAAGAGCTGGATAAAAGTGCATTTTTGATCTCGCGGGCAATCCGTCGTCCCGTTGACATCGGCTCACTGTAATTCAAATACGAATACGGTGAGCCGTCGATAAACAAGTTCGTCCCCGCCACGATGCGTGCGGAAATCTCCATAATGTAAAATTGGGCGTCCGGGGTAATGATGGTCTCAATGCAAAACGCGCCGAAGAGCCCTTTGGGCGGACAGATCTCCTGGCTGACGCGCACTACTTCCTCGCCCATATGGTAGGCCTCGGCAAGCATGGACTCCCGTAACGAGATTGGTGAATTTCCGACCACAAGATAAGAGGGCTCGAGGTCCATGCCTTCTTGCGCCTTGGAAGGGATGCGTCCCAGGGAATCGACGTTCGTCTCGTAGCGCCGGTCCATACTCATGATTTCTAGCTTGTGCGTAAGGGGGGAATAGAAGTAATGAATGTACAGAGGCACGCCGATGATGTATTCCTGGAGAATATAGTTGCGACGCGCAAGCAGGCCGGCCCGTTCCTCGAAGTCGCCGGCGTCCCGCAAGAACATATATCCTTTGCCCCCATGCGCGCCGTACAGTTTAACGATTACCGGACGGTCGATTTCACTGCCGCTCCTGAATTGCCGCGGTAGGTTCAAACCTGCGCGAGAGAGCCATTGACGCTGCAGTTCGCGGCTCGCCTCCCAATCGAGAATTGCCTTATTGCCGAAATAAGGGACCGTCATTTTCTTGTGCTCGTCGAGTGAAAGGTATGCCACGAAAGAACCGTGTGGCACGATGATCACTTTTCGGCCGGCGAACACATGCATGTGGTTGGGGAAGTCCTGATACTCTCCGATACCGATAACTTCATCGACGAAGGCAAAGGAACGGTAGAGGCGTTCTGTTCGGGAGTTCGCGAGCGCCAGCGTTCGAAAGCCCTCATCATGAGCTCCCTTGAGGATTTGCAAGGCGGAATGCGACCCGAGCGTCGCAATCGTATAAAAGTCTCCGGATTGGATCTCGCCGACCGATGGCTCGATCTGCTGCGCGAGCATCATGTTATTGCCCTCTCGATTGCTGGGTTACATAGCAAACGTTCGATCGCCATCTGCACGATGGGTGCGCTGCAAGGTTCCCCGTTGTCGTCGGACAACCGCCATGCGGTATAACGTCGAGCGCTAAGTACGCCGGTAATTGCTCTGCCGGCGAAAAGCGTGCGTATGTTCGGGCGCTCTTGCATTCTTTCAATCCAAACCTCGCCGGTGCGCGGCAGCGCCTCACCAAAGGGAACGACTTCGTGCTTGTTCGCATTGAACAGCGTTTCATTCTTTTTTACAGCTTCCGCTAGCTCCGGTAACGCTGCACTGGTCTCGAAATCCCAGACCTCCATTCGTTCGATGTTCCGTATCGGAACGCTCAGGCGCTGCAGGGTCGTCAATGCGGTATACGCTTCATTGTCGGGGATCTTCAAACGGATTCCCAAAACGCATCGGTTCATCTCTCGCGCAGTGCCCGAGCAAAGGTCGTAAACAGCGCAAATCCGCCGGACGGCGCAAGCATCTGCGCGGCGTTCCCTCGCGCCGGGAGGCGCAGCTCGTCGGAGTGCTGGAAGGTCCACGCGTCGCGCTCGGGATGGGGCATGACCGCGAGCACGTTACCGGAAACATTGCACAACCCCGCCGCGGCCAGTGCCGACCCGTTTGGAACAGCCTGTGCGTCGGTCCTTCCGTCCACGTGCGCGTAAACGAAAGTGACGTGTTCGCCTCTTTCCAGGCGTAGTAATTCGTCGGCAGGCGCGGCCAAGCAACCTTCTCCGTGTGCCGCCCACGCCGGCAATACTGCATCTAAAGGAAGGTGGGCGGTGATCGCACAGCGCTGCGGCGCAACGCTGAGTTTCATGTAAACCCGCGTACAAATAAAGCGCCTGGAGGGGGCGTTGTACGTGAATGCAGCAGTAGGGCGGCGAACCTCTCCAGTGCCCGGTACCAGACCGGATTCCAAGAGAATCTGTGCGCCGTTGCAAATCCCCAACACCAGCTTTCCACCGAGAGCGCCCTCTATGACCGTATCCAGAATCCGGTCGTGCGCCGCAATCGCTCCCGCCCGGATCCGGTCTTCGTACGCAAATCCCCCCGGCAAAATGTATGCGTCGAAACGGTGCAAGCTTCCCGCATCGCTCCAGTGCACGAGCCTCGCGTCGATGTGCGCATCCTGCGCTGCCCGCAATGTCTCTTCTTCGCTGTTCGATCCAGGGAACACGAGGATGCCAACGCGGGCGCTCACGGATACGCTTGCATCAGCGGCGCGTGCCACGCCTCGTACAACGCGCTCAACTCCAGGCGCATATCTCCAACGCGCAACACCGGCTCGGCTTCCGTTTCGCCGATGCACTGCTTGAACAAACTGCCGGCGTCCGCGAGCGCGTCTAATTCGCTCGTTCGCGCAGCGTCGACCTCCAGTAGGAACCCCCCGGCTTCGCCGAAATAGGCACCGGCCGCTCCAACGTCGGCGGCCCAATCGCTCCATGGCTCAATGCGAGCGCCGTACCGCAGCGATCCGTCTCCAAAGGCCATCTCTGCGAGCGCCGTCAGCAATCCGCCATCTGAGATGTCGTGCGCGCTCAAGATCACGTTTGCGCCGAACCCACCTAGAATGAACTCGCGCTCGGCACGTAAAGCGCCGTAATCGATGCGCGGCAAGGCTCCTTGCCACCCGGCAAGTTCCGCGATCACCGAACCACCGAGGGCGGGTTGACGGCGGCCGCACAGATATAACTTCGAACCTGTGCATTTCAGCGCCAGCGTCGCTGTTTTGGAGATGTCCGCGATGCGGCCTACGCACGCCACGATTGGTGAAGGCGGCACCGCGCTGCCATGTTTCGCTTCATTATACAAGCTGACATTACCAGAAACATACGGAGTTTCCAGCAGGCGCGCGGCGTGCGCCAGTCCTTCGATGGCGCTTTCGAGTTCGGCGTAATGCGAAGAATTGTTGGGATTACCGAAATTCAGGCAATCGGTCAGTCCTAGCGGGCGCGCTCCGACCGCAATAACGTTGCGATTGGCTTCACATACGGTTAATTCAGCTGCTTCTCTGGGGGAAAGCTTCCCGTAGCGCGGGTTACCATCAACACTCAGCGCGATGCCCAGCGGGACGCCTGGAATCGGCGCAACCACGCCCGCATCGGCGAAGCCGCGGGGAATAACGGTCGTTCCGCGGACGACGCCGTCATACTGGCGATAGAGGGGCTCGCGCGAACAAACGTCGCGATGAGCCAGAACGCGTGGCAAATAGGCGGCGATATCGACTTCGCGCGGCGGATCGCTTCGAGCACCCGTAGATGCTGCCGCGTGGTGGTTCGGGGGTTTCCCTTGTATCCCGCGGGTTAGGAAATCGATCGGTACATCCATGACGATGTCGTTACCGCTACGCAACACGTAGCG
>JALZBG010000067.1 GCA_030947645.1 Vulcanimicrobiota bacterium
GCGGTGCCGAGCGCTATCCCCCTGAACTAGATGACTATCTGGCGAGCTGCCATGAAAAAGGCCAGACGCGGCCGACGCCATTGATTTTGCGTTACCGCCAAGGCGATTTCAATTGCATGCATCAGGATGTTTACGGCGCATCGTCCTTTCCGCTGCAAATGACCATTGCGCTCAGCGGGCGTGGAACGGAATATGACGGCGGGGAGACAGTGCTTTTGGAACAGGCCCCGCGCCTACAGGCGAAACCGATTGTCTTGAGACTAGATCGTGGAGCAGCCTTGATATTTCCTAACCGTCACCGCCCTCGCCGTAACAAAGCGGGGCAATGGGTGCGCTACAATATTCGCCACGGTGTTGCGACGGTCACGCGCGGAGAACGGTACGCCTTAGGAATAATCTTTCACGACGCACAATAAGCGCTCACGGTGCTTCGACAAGCTCAGGATGACGCGCAGATAGGATAACTTACTGCGGGGTAGTAACCATCGCGTTCGAGCGCACCCATGCGCCAAACGTCCGGCTCGTGTCAATGGTGATGTCTTTACCTTTAACGAGGTTGTGAGCCAGTAGCCCGATGGGCCCGAGTGCAATAGTGGCTGCTATCGTTGCAGTAGATGCTTTACCTTTCTCAGCGTTGCCGTGAGAATCGCGGGGGATCGCGCTAAGGGCGATCCGGCTGCCATCCACGGAATGAATGCTTACAAATTCAAACGTCATTTGTCCCGCGCTCTTGCCATGCGCTTTGCTGACGCTTTCCACGCGCCCCATCCCACCGGCGCCTTTCGCAATAATGACGCGGTCGCCGAGGACGACCGGCGCAGCGGCCTGAATTGGGATGCGCTGACCGACGGTCGCATTCCCGGATGAAATCGATTGCACGAGACGGACACTCACTCTGGTCCCCGCAGGAAGCGTCACAGTTGAAGCGCTTACCGGCGAGGCCAGCGCCAACGCACACAGTGCACCTATGGAAAAGCTAAAAAAAGAACGCATAATTCCCCATCAAAAAGGTATTCTATCCGACCCTTACGCTAAGCATGGAAATTGATCCTCCGTCCATCCCTTCCACGGGAAAAGAAACTTCGTCGCCATTGCGGCGGAGTGCGATTACATACAGCAGCGGCAAATAGTGATCTGGGGTGGGTATTGAAAGGGCGGCGTGCCGGCCGAGATTCTGGTAATCGATCAGCGGCTCCACCTTTCCGGTTCGCAAGTACCCGCATGCCTCTTTTTCAAACTGTAAAGCCCAATCAAATGGCAGTGCAGGATGCCTGCCCCATGCGTACGCGTGCAGGTTGTGAATGAGATTTCCGCTTCCAATAATCTGGACGCCTTCATCACGCAATTCGGCAAGATGGCTGCCAACATCATAACGAAACCGCGGCGGCTGCGTTTCGTCGATGCTCAGTTGGACGATTGGAACGTCGGCGTTGGGAAACATATGACGGAGAACCGACCAGGTTCCGTGATCCAGACCCCAATCTACGTTGCGGCGCACCTCTAGCGGGGAGAGCAATTTTGCCACTCGCTCCACGAGTTCGGGATCACCAGGCGCGGGGTACTGAATTCGGTACAATTCGGGCGGGAAACCGCCGAAATCGTGAATCGTTCGCGGGTGCTGCATCGCGGTAAGCGCAACTTCGGGCACGTACCAATGCGCCGATATAGCGAGCACCGCTCTCGGCCGCGCCATGTTCTTTACGAGCGCCGACCACGCTTGGGTGTACTGATTGCTTTCCACCGCATTCATTGGATTGCCGTGCCCGACGAAAAACGCCGGCATTCTTCCTGTCATTGACTACGCATTACCGTTGATTGTAAGCCACTGCCGCTTCTATGCCAAGTGCAGTAAGCAGCGATTCGGAGATCGGCGAAGCGCTTTGCGCGCCGTAGCAACCGCGTTCCCGATTTCTTTGGGCAGCGATAAGTTTGCCGCCGCTTTCGCCACCTTAGCGTCGAGCACCTCATGCACGACGGAAAACTCAGACCGCACATTCCGACCGCCGGCGCTCGAGTCACCACTGAGAACAAGCTGCGTTACGACGTTCTCGAACTCCGCGGCGCTGAAGGTTAGCGAAAGTCTTTCCAGCTTTTCTCCGCCATGGCTACATGATAGTACTTTGCGGCCACTTCGATGTTTTTAAACGCTAATTCGCGGTCGCGATGGGTGACGCCCTCGACTTGATTGAAGCGCGCAATGGCGTTGCGCACGTGGGAGGCGTCGGTCAGCGGTTCTTTCTTTTGTTTTGGAAAAGCGTACGCGCTAGGCGGAAGTTTGGAGCGCGAAGTAGCCTTGCCGTGTTGAGTGGGGGGTTTCCACGTAGCTTCCATTATGCTGCGCTCCTAGTCCTCGGCGTAGGAATCTCTGACGGTTTCCAGTTTAGTTTGCCCGGCTACGTCTTGCCGATTGCCGTCCAGTACTTCGACCGAAAAGCCGGGATAGTTCGGAAAGAATCGTTCGCGCTTCCAATCTGCAACGGTCCATCGATCCTTGGCCGCCCGCTCATACGGCCAGGTTGGCATGCCCGTACGATCGGACCGTACGTCTGCGCCATCCAGGTGACGCATGCGAACGAGGAAGCCTTCAACTTGAGAGATTCGTAACTCAACCCGCCCGACTTTCGGCATGTCACTCACCTTTCAAAGCCACGCTCTAGGCGCGGTACAGAGCCGTCCTTGACGAAGGGTCGATCTGCTGCTTTTTGCTGAAGTACAAAGAAGAAAGGCTCCGGAAAGCTCGAGCCTTTCTTTCAACGGTCCGCGCGTCCGCTATTTTAATATAGTGACGGTAGGATTGCCCAAGGGTAGTGCGTTCGTACTCACTGGATCGAAGATTATGTATACCTTGCCGTAGGTGTCGCTGATTTTGGCAACCATTTTTTTTTGCTCGTCGGGGGACATGCCCGGCATGGTAGCATTGACCTTAGGAATCTCAGTTTTGTGCCAATGCCATAAGGCCTGTTCATTTGCGGGTAGCTTCTTGTATATTGCCGGTGGCACGATCGTTTCGATGCCTACCAAATGCGCATCGGCGCGGTCACTGTCGTAAATCTGACATTCCAGCCAGCCGCCGGCTACATTTCTGCAATAATGATGGGCCACTTCGGTAGGGTTGTCTCCGAAATGCTTCTCTGCGTCGATGTGCACGGTCCACCCATCGGTGGGCTTGGCGCCATCTGCGGCTGCCGCTTTATGGATCAGTGGTAAGACTGCGAAACACATGAATACGACGGCAAGAGCCGTGATCCAAAGTAAAAGTTTCCTCATGAAAAACCTCCAAACTGATGAGCCACCTCAAACTACCGACCGCCGGCGTGCGCAATCCTTCCCGACAAGCTAGCGCTTTATTGGCGAACCTTGGGAACCTTAATCGGCATCAAGATTCAAGCAGCGCAAACCGCGCCCTTGGGCAACCACACTATGTTCCCGAAGCCACGTTTCATCAAACAATCGTGAAAGATAGCGTTGCCCTCCGTCGCACAACACAGTTACAACGGTCGCACCTTCCGGCAGCGTCAACGCAACGCGCGCTGCTCCGACTACATTGAGCCCGCTTGAGCCGCCCAAAAATAGTCCCTCGCGACGGAGGAGCCAGTGCACCATTTCAACGGCATCCCGATCCTCAATTTGAATCGCGCGGTCAATCGGCGCGTCTGCGAAATTCGCGGTCACGCGTTTTATGCCGATGCCTTCCAAATCGGAATCGCCTTGCGTCGATAGTTCGCCGTTTGTTATGTAGCTAAATAGCGCGGACCCCATCGGATCACACAATACGGTGACGATCCCAGGATTTCGCTGTTTGAGTGAAACGCAGACGCCGCTAATCGTTCCTCCGGTGCCAGCCGACGTAGCAAAAGCGTCAATCTTCCCCGAAGTTTGTTCCCACAGCTCGGGTCCCGTCGTCGTCTCGTGTGCCCGGCGATTCTCAACATTTTCAAACTGATCGGCCCAAATCGCTCCAGGCGTTTCACGAGCGATCCGCCTAGCAATGTGATAGTAGTTATTTTCGTTTCCGAAGGGAACGGCGGGAACAACGCGCACGTCTGCCCTACATGCGCGCAAGAGTTCGATTTTTTCGCCGGATTGATCGTCCGGCACGACGATGATGCAGCGGTACCCGCGCTCGTTCGCAAGAAGCGCTAGCGCGACGCCCGTGTTGCCCGCCGTTCCTTCCACGATGGTGCCGCCCTCTAGGAGTGCACCGGACGACTCGGCCGCTTCAACGATGAATTTAGCGGCTCGATCCTTTACGGATCCCCCAGGATTAAGAAACTCGGCCTTTCCAAGAACACGCCGGCCCAACATCGTGGAAAGGTTGCTCAGCTCAATGAGCGGCGTACCGCCAACGGCGTCGGAGAAACTCACCGTGCAGGCATTCGCTGCACTGGGAATGCATGCTTGCAGTCATGCGCGTTCCAGGACCCGCACCTGCAACGCCGCAATTCTGGAACATGCCCGCAATCCGGCACCGTGAGCTGCGAATTCTCAACGAAGTGGCACAAGCGCTGAACCGTTCAAATGATGAAGAAACTGCGCTCAACCAAACATTAGAGCTAATCGCCGCCTACCTCGGTTTCGAAACAGGCTGGGTCTGGTTGCAAGAAGTGCGCAGCAAGCGGTTCTATCTGGCAGGTTCCCGCAACCTTCCACCCTATCTTCAAGAGCCGGTGCGCATGACCGGCACGGTTTGCTGGTGTTTGGAAGCGTTTCTTGACGGAGATTTCGTCACCAAGAATGTCGATGCGATCGAATGCAGCCGGCTTCGTCCCGCAGTCCGGAAACGACAAACCACCCTTACAAGAGGAATCGCATATCACGCGAGTGTCGTGCTACGTTCCGGCGAGCGTCAGCTCGGCATCCTGAATTTGACGGCTCCCGGTTTTCAAAAAATTGGAGGCGACGAATTGCGCCTCCTCTCGACGATAGGCCTTCAAGTCGGCATCGCGATTGACCGTGCCCGTCTGGCGGGACAAGAACGCGACATTGCGCGCCTGCAAGAGCGCGCGAGCTTAGCGCGGGATTTGCACGATACCTTTGCCCAGGATCTCACCGCCATTACGTTACAACTCGAAACGGCCCTACATATGATTGCGGGGAAAAATGACAGTGCGCGAGCGCCAGTGCAGCGGGCACTGGATGTCGCGCGGGAAAACGTTCAAAGGGCGCGCGAGTCCGTCGATTACCTGCGGCGAGGCTCGCTTGCGGGTCGCAGTGTGCAAACTGCAATCGGCGAGCACGCCCGCTCCTTTACGTCCCAAACCGGTATCCCGGTGCACCTCAGCCTACCATCGTTCGTGATCGACCCGGATCAGGAACCGCAGCTGTTTTCCATCGTGGTAGAAGCGTTGAACAACATTCGCCGCCACGCTAAGGCGCACCACGCGTTTGTTAAGTTAACAGCCACGCGCAAGACGGTAACCTTGCGGATCTCTGACGATGGCCTGGGTTACCGCGGCACCGAGAACGAAAAACATTTCGGCGTGCTTGGAATGCGCGAACGGGCCGGCAACCTGAACGGAACGTTGCGCATACGCGCGAACCCGCCACGCGGGACTTCGATCATCGTAACAGTGCCGCGGAAGTGATCACCGTTACGATTCTTGACGATCACCCAATAGTGCTGGATGGCATTCGCGCGGTTTTAGAAGCACAAGGCGATTTTCTGGTCCGGGCTTCTGTAACTCACGAACGGGAACTCCCTAACGATCCGGGCGACGTGCTGGTTTTGGATTGGGAGCTGGGCGGGGGAGAGGGCGGCACCGGAACGATCCGCCGTCTGCGCGAGCGATACAAGTCACTGCGCATTGTAATTTTTTCAGCGTATGCGCACGACGAGCGGGTGCGTTCCGCAATTGACGCCGGCGCAAGCGGTTATGTATTGAAAGGTTCCCCTGCCGAACAACTCATCTCCGCGATCCGCTCCGTTGCTGCCGGCGCAAGCTATTTTGGCGATGGCGTCGCGCCTCGAGTACTCAATATAGCCGATGGAGTAACCCCGCGCGAGCTCGATGTGCTTCGCGCAGCTGAACGCGGCTTGTCAAATGGCGAAATAGCGCAAGCGCTGGACATCAGCGAGCGAACGGTGAAATTTCACATGAGTTCCATACTGAGCCGCCTTGGTGCAAAAAGACGCGCACAAGCGGTGGCGATCGCCCGAGAACGTGGCCTGCTGTAAATCGACTGTCCGTTAGTACAGGTGCAGCCTGAACTCATGCCGGAAGCAGAGCCCTCCCGTTAGACGCTAAGCTGTAGCCATGGAACAGCAGGTCGTCTTCATAACGGGCGCTTCTCAAGGGCTAGGCGCGGAGCTCGCGCGCGGCTATGCGCGCAAAGGTTCCGGTTTGGTGCTTACCGCGCGTACCGCGCAATCACTCTCGGAAATACAGCGTGAGCTTGAAGCGGTAACCAACGTCGTGTCTATCTCGGGCGATGTATCCGATGATCGGCACGTACATACGCTGGTCGATGCGGCGCAAGAACGTTTCGGCCGCATCGACATCCTGATCAACAATGCGTCGACGCTCGGCATGTCGCCGATGCCGCAGCTAGAAAAGCTTGGACCGAACGTTTTCCGCAACCTTATGGAAGTCAACGTTCGCGCGCCGCTGCATCTCTTGCAGCATATCTTACCTGGCATGCGAGAACGCGCAAGCGGCAGCATCGTCAATGTCAGCAGCGACGCAGCAGTGCAAGCCTACCAAGGTTGGGGCGGATACGGTGCGAGCAAAGCAGCACTGGAACATCTCTCGCGCATATTGGCAAAGGAACTTGCAAAAAGCGGCGTACGCGTTCTCGTAATCGATCCGGGAAACATGAACACGCACATGCACCGCGAGGCCGAGCCCGGCGTCGACCTTTCCGATCTGCCACACCCGAAGGACGTGGCTCCCGCAGTCATCGCGGCGATCGGGGCGGCTCGAAAACCATTCGAGCGCATTCAGGCACAAGCCATTGTCGCTGGCGTTTAGTTTACCGCAGGCGCTCGAGGCGAGCGCGCCGCCGGAAGCTCGTGGGTTGGCGCGCGATGAGGTTTCGCTGCTCGTTAGCAATGCACACGCCGATTCCCACGAGGTTCACACATTCAATGAATTAGCGAACTTCTTAGATCCGGGTGACTTGCTGGTCGTTAACGACTCAGCGACAATCCCTGCCGCGCTTGAAGCGCGATACCACAACGAAGAGTTTCCACTCCATCTGTCAACGAAGTTCTCTGATTTCCTATGGCTGGTCGAGCCGCGCTCGCACATTCCCTTCGCGCCCGGTGCGAAGATCTCGTTGCCGGAAGACTCTACGCTCACATTGCTCGGCCCATTCGGTGCACTCCGCCCTCGGCTGTGGTATGCGCAGTTGGACATTCCGGACGATGTCGCTTCCTACCTCAACCGGAACGGCCGTGCGATCACCTACAACTATCTCCGCAGCCGCTGGCCACTATCGTACTATCAAACCATTTTTGCTAAAGAACCCGGGTCAGTGGAAATGCCTTCCGCAGCGCGGCCCTTCTCGTTGCGTACGCTTGAGACGTTGCGCGAGCGAAACATCGGTATTGCAACGATCACGTTGCACTGCTCGGTGGCAAGTCCCGAAAGCCGCGAGGCGCCGGTCATGGAATGGATGAGCGTATCACCTCGCACGGCTGAAATTGTAACGATTACTCGAGCGCGCCAGCAGCGCATCGTCGCCGTCGGCACAACAGCCGTGCGGGCGCTGGAATCGGCGACGGATGATACGGGCGAGCCCATCGCCTTTCGGGGTTGGACGGGTCACGTGGTGAATTCGAAACATCCTCCACGGATCGCGAGCGCGCTCCTCACCGGATTTCATGAACCGCAGGCATCACATTTGGCGATGCTGGAAGCATTTACGCCGCCAAAGTTTTTGCGCAATTCCTACGACGCGGCGTTGCAAGCCCGATTGCTGTGGCATGAGTTCGGAGACGTTCACTTAGTCCTGCCCTGAGAAATCTTACAAAAGTAATGAACCCGCCCCGAGTAATTTGGCCCATCGCATCAGCCTTTGGAGCACGTTCATGATGGTTACAAGGCGAGGAACTATGACCGCGTCGAAAACGCGCTGCCTTTGGGGCAAAACTGGATGTAGGGAGATCAACATGGATGTAGCAAACAGGACGGCGATCAAAGGGATCGATATCGCAACATACCTCGTAAAGGACGTCGAGCGCGCGACTGTGTTTTACCGCGACACTATGGGCATGAAGGTGACGATGGATTACCAGGGCCAGGGCGCGGAGTTCACCTTCGGCGATGACACGACGTTCGGCATCTGGAAGATGTCGGATGGCTCATGGCATCCGTCGGGCGGCGTCATGTTCGGCGTTGACGACATCAAATCGGCGGTTGACTACTACAAATCGCGCGGCGTGAAATTCCAAGCCGAAGGTGAAGAGGTCATCAACGAATTTCCGATCTGCTTCATGGCGTTTGCCGAGGATAGTGAAGGCAACAACTTCATGCTCCACCAACGTAAAAGATGACAGACGGACTATGAGGTCGGCAAAAGGCCCCGGTGATTGCCGGGGCCTTTGCAATTACACTGCGGCTAGCGCCTCGCGGGCTTGGTCGACCGTCATGTCGCGATTGAAGACGGGCGTGTTGGGCTCTTGCTTTTTACCGTCTTGCAACCGCCCGCTATCGACCGGCTCGAACCCGGCGTCGCGGATGATCTGCGCCACCGTGCGCTTCGCGATAGGATCGTCGCCGCAATAAAACACGGCAATTCCTTGTCCGGATCGTTCGAGCAGCTTTTGGGCCTGGAGTGTATTGAACGCCTTAACCACTTGGGCCTGAGGGATCTTTCGCGCGACGCATTCGCTCGAACCGATTTCGAGCGGCTCCAGGTTGAAATTCGCGTCGTACGGATTCGTCGTGTCGATCACCACCTTGCCCTCCAGTGGACCAGATTGGTGCAAGGCTTCCCCGACGGCCGTCCACGGCACTGAAAAGATGATGACTTCGCTGCACATTGCAGCGTCGTAGGGAGAAGCGGCTTTACCGTTCTCGCCGACGGACGCAGCGAGATCTTCCAGTTTGTGTCCATCGTGCGAAAAACTGAAATACACTTTGTGGCCCGCTTTGGCCAGCAGACGTCCGAGATTTCCACCGATGTGTCCCGATCCGATGATTCCAATGTGCATGTATGCTCCTTTAATGTCAGCTGGTTTGGTGCCGTACCTCAACGCTGCGTAGCCGGTCAAGCCCGGCAAGCACTTGTTCCACGGTGATGTTCGCTAAACTGCGATCCACGTGTTCGGCATGCGGGTCGCCGGTCTCTCCGTGCCATAGCACTTGATGGTACGGTCGCGTTTGCGGTGGACCCCAATGTTTGGGATCCGTCGGGCCG